>NZ_CBFFRL010000038.1:0-31672 GCF_965644215.1 Phytobacter sp. V69 | reverse complement strand
TAGGCTGGAATAGTCATGATAATAGGGCCTTCTGATTAGAAGGCCCTATTATCAATGATTTTTATCCTCGTGACGACGCTATCTAATTAAATGCTAATAAGCAACAGATAATATGATGAATTGCAGGGTTATACGGTATAAAGCCCGTGAACGGGAAAACATTACAGGTATGTGGATTTACTTATGACAAAATGTTGGTGAAAGCGACAGTAAGCAGCGTATCCCGCCTTGTTGTTCAGAATGCAGTAGATCAATGTTTTCGCAGATTTTTTTCCCTTGTATGCGGTAGTCGATGACAGTTTTACATGACGCTGTCAGACTTCCCTTATCTCAATTCTTCGGAGTTTACTCATGAACGTGCATTCGTGGCTTAACGCGCTACATATCATCGCCGCGGTTATCTGGATCGGTGGAATCTTAGTAATGGCGATAACAACAGCCTGGTGTGCACATGCGGGAAAAAATGCCCCCGCAGCCACCGCGTTAGCAGGATTTGTGCGCGGCTGGAGTCGTAAGGTCACGACCCCGGCGATGATTGTGCTGTGGGTGATGGGGCTGGCAATGGTGCTGGCACACGGCCAGATGCCGCATCTGTGGCTGATTCTTAAACTGGTGTTGGTGGTGTTGCTGTCGGGTATCCACGGGATGTTATCCGCGACGTTACGTCGCCTTGCTGGCGGTGAAATTGCGAAAGTGCCGGGGATTGTGCCGCATGCCACGACCTGCGTCATCGTGGCAGTGGCGGCGATTATTTTGCTGGTTGTCTTTAGACCGTTCTGATGCGGGGCGAATTCAGAGTTCGGTTTTGCCCTCGAATTCGCACAAATCTTCGATAAGGCAGGAGCCGCAGCGTGGCTTACGGGCGATGCAGGTATAGCGGCCATGCAGAATCAGCCAGTGATGGCAATCGACCTTAAATTCCGCCGGGACGACGCTCAGCAGCTTTTCTTCCACCTGCTCGACGTTTTTCCCCGGCGCGAAGTGCGTACGGTTACAGACGCGGAAAATATGCGTATCGACCGCAATGGTTGGCCAGCCAAACGCCGTATTCAGCACCACGTTCGCCGTTTTACGCCCAACGCCCGGCAGCGCTTCCAGCGCCTCACGATCCTCTGGCACCTCGCCACCGTGTTTTTCCAGCAGAATACAACAGGTCTTGATGACGTTCTCTGCTTTGGTATTAAACAGGCCAATGGTTTTGATGTAGGACTTCACGCCGTCGACACCAAGTTCGAGCATTGCCTTTGGGGTATTGGCAACAGGATAGAGCAGGGCCGTCGCCTTGTTCACACTGACGTCAGTCGCCTGAGCCGAAAGCAGTACTGCAATCAGCAGCTCAAAAGGGGAGCTGAAATTAAGCTCAGTCGTCGGGTGCGGGTTCGCATCCCGCAGGCGAGTAAGGATATCCCGTCGCTTTATTTTATTCATAAGGCCTTCCCGGGCACCGTGTGGACAGTTTCGTCGGCAACGGTCGCCGCGCGACGTTTCCTGGTTCGCTCGTCAATCAGGTATTTAATGGCCAGCAGCATGCCAAGGCCGATAAATGCCCCTGGTGGCAGCATCGCCAGCAGGAAGGACGAGTCGGTATGGAACACTTCGACACGCAAAGCTTTTGCCCAGTTGCCCAGCAGGCCATCCGCACCGTCAAACAAGGTTCCGTTGCCAAGGATTTCACGAATCGACCCCAGCGTAAACATGGTGCAGGTGGCACCCATGCCGATGGAGAAGCCGTCAAGGGCAGACAACCCGGGGCCTTTTTTGGCCGCGAACGCTTCCGCACGACCCACCACGATACAGTTGGTGACGATCAGCGGAATAAAGATGCCGAGCGACTGATACAAGCCGTAGGCATAGGCGTTGATCAGCATCTGCACGATGCTCACCACCGAGGCGATGATCATTACGTAAATCGGAATACGGATTTCCGACGGCGTCCAGCGACGGACCAGTGAAATGGTAAAGTTGGTCAGCGTCAGCACCAGCGTGGTGGCAAGGCCAAGGCCCAGTGCGTTGGTTGCGGTGGAGGTCACGGCCAGCAGCGGGCACATGCCTAACAGCTGAACCAGCGCGGAGTTATTTTTCCACAACCCCTGGACGATAATGTCTTTAACTTCGCTCATGGTTACTCTCCACAGGTCGGTAAACTGGAAAGCTGCGCCGGCAGGGTTTGCGCGTACAGTCCGGCGCGTTTCACCGCATTGACCACTGCACGTGGCGTGATGGTCGCACCGGTAAATTGGTCGAAATCGCCGCCGTCTTTTTTCACGGCCCAGTGTGTATCATTGGCACCGGCGATTTTCTTGCCGGCAAAATGGGTGATCCAGTCAGAAAGACGCAGCTCGATCTTGTCGCCCAGCCCCGGCGTTTCGTGATGTTCGGTGACGCGGGTGCCGAGGATCGTCCCGTCAAAATCGGCGCCTACCAGCAGTTGAATGACGCCGGAATAACCGTCCGGTGCCGTCGCTTCAAGCACTGCGGCGACCGGGGTGTCGTCCTTACGGGCAATATAGACTTTGTGTTTGCCTTTACCCAGCTCCGGCGCATCGACCACGTAACAGCTGTTCTGCAAGGCATTATTATAGATGTCGCCGGGCAAGACCTGGCCAAATAACGCCTTTTGCTGCTGAACCGCCTGGTCGGCGATGGTGGATTTGGTCAACTGGTGAATTGCTGCCGTCATCCCGGTTGAGGCCGCCGCGAACAGGGTCAACGTCATGCCGTATTTACGCATAGTGTCTAGCATGGCGATTCCTTAACGATGGCCGTACACGCGTGGGCGTGTGAAGTAATCAATCAACGGCACGGTAATGTTCGCCAGCAGAACCGCGAACGCCACGCCATCCGGATAACCACCAAAGCTACGGATAAGCCAGACCAGCAATCCTGCAAGGGCACCGAAAATAAGGCGGCCTTTGTTGGTGGTCGAGGCGGTTACCGGGTCAGTCAGGATAAAGAACGCGCCAAGCATGGTTGCACCGGAAAGCAGATGCAGCTGTGGCGAAGCCAGACTTTCTGGTGAGAAAATCCACCCCAGCCCAGAACATACCGCCAGCGACAGCAGAAAACTCACCGGGATATGCCAGCGAATGGTTTTCTGCCACAGCAGGAATACGCCCCCCAGCAGGTACCCGAGGTTGATCCACTGCCAGCCCGCACCCGCCAGCACGCCGCTGTAAATCGACGATTTGAGGATCTCATCAACCGGGTGCCCGGCATGCAGCGATGTCTTGAAGGTATCCAGCGGGGTTGCCTGGCTGATGCCATCGATCCCCATCCGCAGGCTGTCCATCGTATGGCCCGTTGTTGCGTGTCCGGTAAAGATAATCTGTATGGCATCCAGCAGCCCCGGCACGGTTTTGGCGATCTCAAACGGCGGTAACCAGCTGGTCATCTGCACCGGGAAGGAGATCAGCAGCACCACATAACCGATCATCGCCGGGTTAAACGGGTTATGCCCAAGGCCGCCGTACAGTTGCTTGGCAATAATGACCGCGAATACGGTACCCAGGACGAGCATCCACCCGGGGGTAAACGGTGGGACGCTGATGGCCAACAGTAAACCGGTCAGCAGGGCGGAGTTGTCCCCGAGGATGGCCCCGATCTGCTGTTTACGCAAACGCAAGACCAGAGCTTCCGCCGCCAGCGCACTGCCGCAGCCGAGGATAATTTGCAGTAACGTTCCCCAGCCGAAGAACCAGAGCTGTGCCGCGATACCAGGCAGGGTCGCAAGCACGACCAGCAGCATGATGCGCGATGTCTGGCGCTGATTATGGGTATAGGGGGAACTTGCGATTCTGAAAACCATTTAATCCTCGTTAACTGCTTGCTGTGCGGCTTTTTTTGCCTGAACCCGCGCGATAGCTGCCGCTACTGCCGCCTTGCGGGGATCGTCATTGGCGGCAGGGGCTGATGCGTCCTGCTGCTGTAGTTTTTTGGCTTTCGCACGGGCGATGGCTGCTTCGACGGCGGCCTTACGCGGGTCAACCGGCTCGGCGGCAATCGGGGCAGGCGGTTCAACCGGCGCGGGCGCTTCACTCACACCCTGCTGCTGTAGTTTTTTGGCTTTCGCACGGGCGATAGCGGCTTCGACGGCGGCTTTACGCGGATCGATCGCTTCGCTGGTGACGGCTGTTGTCTCTTCTGCGGTATCCTGCTGCTGTGCTTTTTCCGTCTGGCGCGCGCGCGCCTGGGCTTTACGTGCTTCACGGGCGGCAATCACATCGCTGTTATCCGGTACGCTGCCGGCCTGAACCACGATGGTTTGCGCGGCGGTGGCCTGTTTTTCACGCACACGAGCGAGCGCGGCATCGATGGCCTGCTGATCTTTAGCCGCAGGCTGTACGGCGGCTTGTTTATGGCGCTCTGCGCACGCGGCTTTGTCACGCTCCAGACGCGCCTGACGTGCTTCAAAGCGCGCTTTGGCCTCTGCATTGCGCTTTTCTTCCTGCGCGATGGCGTAAATTTCGGCTTTTTCCTGACGGAAATATTGCACCAGCGGAATGCTGCTCGGGCAGACCCACGCGCAGGCGCCACACTCGATGCAATCGGCGAGATTATGCGCGGTCGCTTTGTCGTGCTGCTGACCTTTACTGAACCAGTAAAGCTGCTGTGGCAGCAGATCTGCCGGGCAGGCATCGGCACAGGCGCTACAGCGAATGCAGCCTTGTTCTTCCGGCTGTGCGCCCATCTCTGTGGCCGATGGTACGAGCAGACAGTTGGTAATTTTGACGACCGGAACATCAAGCCAGGGCAGGGTGAATCCCATCAGCGGCCCGCCCATAATGACCAGCTGTTCAGCAGACGGACAGAACCCGGCGTGCTCCAGCAAATGGCGCACAGGGGTCCCCAGGCGCGCCCAGACGTTGCCAGGCTGAGTGACACTCTCACCGGTTAAGGTCACCACGCGTTCGGTCAGCGGTTCGCCATCGATGATAGCGCGCTTGATCGCATAGGCGGTGCCCACGTTCTGCATCAGCACGCCGATATCGGATGAACGGCCGCCGTGTGGCACCTGTTTGCCGGTCAGAATTTGCGTCAGCTGTTTGGCTCCACCGGATGGATATTTGGTGGGGATCACGCGCAGCCGGATGTCATGGCTATTGGCCAGCACCGCCCGCAGCATGGAAATCGCCTGCGGCTTGTTATCCTCAATGCCAATCAACACCTGGCGTGGTTGCAGGATATGCATCAGGATGCGTACACCCTCGATTATCTGCGCGGCACAGTCCTGCATCAGACGATCATCGGCGGTAATGTAGGGCTCGCATTCAGCGGCATTGATAATCAATGTCTCGATAAGGTCGCCACCGCCTTTCAGCTTCTCCCCGGTCGGGAAACCCGCACCGCCCAGTCCGGCAACGCCAAACTGGTGAATACGCTCAATTAACGCCTCACGATCGTGAGAGCGGTAATCGCTCCAGCTGTCACGCTCGATCCAGCGATCTTCCCCGTCTGCCTCAATGATGACGCTAAGTTCTGGCAGCGCAGAAGGGTGGGCGGTAGAGTGGGGAGCAATCGCCGAGATGGTGCCAGAGGTTGGTGCGTGAACCGGCAGCATACGACCGCGACCCCGGGTCAGCGGCTGGCCGCGAAGCACGCTATCGCCCACGCTGACGCACAGTTCGCCCTCAGCGCCGATATGCTGTTTTAACGGAATGACAAAGCGCGTCGCCAGCGGAAGCTGGCGTAGCGGTGTACCAGTAGACTGCGTTTTCATCTCCGGCGGATGAATACCGCCGTGGAAATCCCACAGTTTGTCTTTGCGAAAAGCGGAAAATAACTTAAGCATGTTGTTCCACGGGAATAATGCGCACGGGAATGGTTTGCAGGTCCCATTTCCAGCTGGCGGTGGTTGTTTCCACCGGACGCAGTTCAATACACTGCGTCGGGCATGGATCCACACAGAGGTTGCAGCCGGTACAAAGGTCACTCAAGACCGTGTGCATGGAGCGGGTCGCGCCGACAATAGCGTCGACCGGACAGGCCTGAATACATTTGGTGCAGCCGATGCAGTTCGCTTCATCAATGATGGCGAGCATGCGTACCGGTTCCTGTACGAGGACATCACCGTCGATAGGCTGAGGCTCCACATTTAGCATTTCGGCGATTTTCAGCATCACCGCTTCGCCGCCGGGCGCACAGCGGTTAATTTTTTCGCCCTGCAGACCTACGGCCTCAGCATAAGGGCGACACCCCGGGTACCCGCACTGTCCACACTGGCTTTGCGGCAAGAGATCGTCAATTTTCTCAACGATGGGATCGTCTTCCACCGCGAAACGATGCGAGGCATATCCTAGTACGACGCCAAACAATAGCCCGAGAACACTCAGGGCCACGATGGCAATCCAGATTGCATTCATTACAACTTCACCAGACCGCTAAAGCCCATAAAGGCCAGAGACATCAAACCGGCGGTAATGAGGGCAATGGCATTACCGCGAAACGGCGCTGGCACATCGGCGACGACAATACGTTCACGGATGGCGGCAAACAGCACCATGACCAGAGAGAATCCGATGGAGGCGGAAAAACCGTACAGCGCGGATTGCAGGAAATTATGTCCGAGGTTGATATTCAGCAACGGCACGCCCAGCACCGCACAGTTGGTGGTAATAAGCGGCAGGAAAATCCCAAGCAGGCGATACAACGCCGGGCTGGTTTTACGCACCACCATTTCGGTGAACTGCACCACCACGGCAATAACCAGGATAAACGCCAGGGTTCGCAGATAGATGAGATCCAGCGGAATAAGCAGCCAGGTATCAATAATCCATGCGCAAATGGATGCCAGCGTGATAACGAAAGTTGTAGCGAGTCCCATACCCATTGCGGCTTCGAGTTTTTTCGAAACCCCCATAAACGGGCACAGGCCAAGAAATTTCACGAGAACGAAATTATTGACCAGAACGGTTCCGATAAAGAGCAGCAGATAGTCTGTCATTATTTGGCCTGAAATAAAAAAAGCCGCCTATTATCGGTCAAACAGCACCGGGCGACAACTGGATAACTGTAAGGTTATTACGGGTTCACAAAGGTCGCTTTGACCCGCTGCGAGCGTTTGAAATAGGGCACTATCAGCGCGGTGGCAAGTAATGCCCACAAGAGCCCGCGTACCGCCACGTCGTCAGACACGGGGGAGAAAGCGAAGGCTTTCAGCGCCAGCAGCACGCTGATCAGTAACCAGATGATCATGTTTTTCATGACGCTACGGCGGCGTTTAAAAAAGGCGATAACCAGCCAGAGCGTGTAATACCAGACGCCAATGGCGAAAGCGAACGAGACAAACCAGGTAAACAACTCCGCCAGTGGCCGCACACCGATTGCTGCAATCACTAGCGGTATCTGTGACTTAGCGACGTCCAGTATCCTCAGCGTCTGGCCCAACAACGCAACCAGCAACCAGGCCAGGGGCGCGAGCAGCCAGCCTCCGATGCGTTCTGCAGGTGTCGTTATCATGTTTATTCCTCGTAGACGGTCACTGATTTATCGGCCGAGGAGTATAAAGCATTATGCGCCGGATGCCAGTGGCGTTATTGCACGTAATGCCAGACGGACTTCGGCACACAGCCAATATCGAACAGACGGCCACCGGATACCAGTTCAGCCCGGCGATGGTCGGCAGCGCGATACATGTTAATAATTTCTTCGTTGTCGGTCAGAGTGTAGTTGAGGTGATCGAACAATTTTTCCAGACTTTCAAGTGAACTGATTTTGCGAAATTTTAATAAGTAGTCCTGAACGGTCATTTTAAGTGTTGTCCATATCATAAACAGGCGTGAATACATTCGCGGGCCATTCGTTCGAATAATAGTCGGGCTTATCAGGACGTAAATTGTCTCTGAATGTATTGCCATTGAATTAAGAATTTTCTTTAAAGTTGAATCGGATGCCAGAACGGCATCCGTCAAGAAGATTAGCGCTCTTCGCCACGGCTGGCAATATGCTGCGTAGTACCATAATTAGGTATGTCCGCGTTCGCTTCGCGCTTTATTTTTTCTGCGCGACGATAGTCTGTTCTGGCGGCTTGTAATTATCGATATGACTGGCGAACACCAGAAGAACGGTCGAAACACCCAGCACGACCCAGCCTGTTAATTCAATGATCCGATTGATGATAGTGGCCATTACTCTACAACTCCCTTATGTCTGGCCCTGGGATGTTACCTGGGCGAACGGCGCACGGCAAGGGCGTGACGCCTGTTTTTGGGAAATTCAGTATCATTACAGGAAAGGGCGCTGACATGTTTTCTCAGGATGAGATGCCTTAAGTACAACCGTCGTCGTTGTTCCTGATGGTTAGATGGTGTGGAATAGACTTTCCAATAAAGAGAGGCCGCTTTATGAATGACAATATCCGTGTCGGACTCATTGGTTACGGCTACGCCAGTAAAACCTTCCACGCGCCGTTGATTGCCGGCACGCCGGGAATGGAGCTGGCGGCAATTTCCAGTAGCGATGAGTCGAAAGTGAAGGCGGACTGGCCGGCTGTGCCGGTCGTCTCAGAGCCCAAACATCTGTTTAACGATCCGAAAATTGACTTAATTGTCATCCCCACGCCGAATGACACCCATTTTCCGCTGGCGAAAGCCGCGCTGGAGGCGGGTAAGCATGTGGTGGTGGATAAGCCCTTTACGGTGACCTTGTCGCAGGCAAGAGAACTGGATGCGCTGGCGAAAAGCTATGGGCGCGTGCTGTCGGTATTTCACAATCGCCGTTGGGATAGCGATTTCCTGACGCTTAAAGCTCTGCTGGCCGATGGCGCGCTGGGCGAGGTGACCTTCTTCGAATCGCACTTTGACCGCTATCGCCCGGAAATTCGTAACCGCTGGCGTGAGCAGGCCGGTCCGGGAAGCGGTATCTGGTACGATTTGGCCCCGCATTTGCTGGATCAGACGGTAAATCTGTTTGGTTTACCCGTCTCCTTGACGGTGGACCTGGCGCAGTTGCGCCCGGGGGCGCAGGCGACGGACTATTTCCATGCGGTGCTCGCTTATCCGCAGCGCAGAGCTATTTTGCACGGTACGCTGTTGGCGGCGGCGGAGTCTGCCCGTTACATCGTGCACGGTTCCCGGGGTAGCTACGTGAAATTTGGCCTCGATCCGCAGGAAGAGCGCCTGAAATCGGGCGCGCGTCTGCCGCAGGAAGACTGGGGATACGATATGCGTGATGGCGTATTAACCCGTGTAGACGGTGATGCCCGTGTGGAAGAGACCTGGCTCACCGTGCCGGGCAACTATCCGGCCTATTATGCGGCGATCCGCGATACCCTGAACGGCGTGGGGGAAAACCCGGTTCCGGCAAGCCAGGCAATCCAGATTATGGAGCTTATCGAACTGGGCATTGAATCGGCGAAGCATCGGGCGACGCTCAACCTGACCTGAGAAAAAGGCCGCTCAATCGAGCGGCCTTTTTTTAACCGAGCAGGACTTTCTCTCTGAGCGCCTGTTTTTCTGCGGCGGACAGAAACGCGATGTCCAGCCCGTTGATTTGCGCCTGACGAATCTGTTCGCGGCTCAACCCGGCTGCAGGGGCGGCAACCTGGTATTCATGACCGATGTCGACTCCCTGAACGGCCGGATCGTCGGTGTTAATCGACGCCAGCACGCCGTGTTCCAGGAAGGTTTTCAGCGGATGACGCGCCAGTGACGGCACGGTGCTGGTCTGAATATTTGAGGTCAGGCAGGATTCGATACCAATTCGCTGCTCGGCAAGAAACGCCACCAGAGCCGGATCCTCAATCGCTTTTACCCCGTGGCCAATACGCTCAGCGCCCAGTTCGCGAATGGCCTGCCAGATGCTTACCGGGCCCGCCGCTTCGCCCGCATGGACTGTGATATGCCAGCCTGCATCGTGCGCCCGGTTAAAGTGCGACAGGAACAGGCTGCCGGGGAAACCCAGCTCATCACCCGCCAGGTCCAGCGCCGTGATGCTATCGCGATGTGCCAGTAAGGCTTCAAGCTCCTGCAAACAGGCCGCTTCGCCAAAAGTACGGCTCATAATGCCGATCAGACGCGCTTCAACGCCAAACGCCTGGCTGCCTTCGCGCACGCCAGCAATAACCGCTTCGACCACGCCCGCAACAGGCAGGTTGTGCGTCATCGCCATATAGCCGGGGGAGAAACGCAATTCAACGTAATGCAGGCCGTGGTGGGCCGCATCTTCCATATTCTCATACGCCACGCGACGGCAGGCATCGAGGGAAGCCAGTACTTTTACGCCCCAGTCCAGTTTGGCCAGAAAACTCACCAGATCGGGTTCATTGGCGCTGACCTGCACGTGCGGCAGCAGGGTTTCAAGGGTTTGTGCAGGGAGGGAAAGATTAAACTCACGGCCAAGATCGAGGATGGTTTGTGCCCGAATGTTGCCGTCCAGGTGGCGATGAATATCAGTTAGTGGCAGGTTGGTATCAATCATGGTCGCACTCTTGTTTTAGGTAAAGTGCGATACATTATACCACAGGACAGTAACTTCTTAGAATGACTGATAAATGTCTGAGTTTAAAAGAGGATGGGGCAGTTCAACATAGATCAGAAAGGATAGATGAAAGCCTCGGCATATCGCCGGGGCTTTTCGTCTCTGGCTCACCGCGTGACAGGATCACTCCCTCATCCACGCGGGACGACTGAAAATAATCGATGAGCCATGCAATGTGCAGGGATTAAGCGAAGGTAGCCTTATCCTGACTGAAAATTTTACTGCAGTGGGGGCACATTAGTGCTGAGCCTTTTTGGACTCGGGTGTAACTGTGTTCTGACTGACTGGAGCAGTGAGGGCAGGTGCATTTGATGAGATAGTTGCGATTACTTTTTGAGTCTTTGCGTTGTGGCATAAGGTATTTCCTGATGAATGGACCGCAACCATACACTATCCCTGGGTACATAGCCCGTACTCATTTCTCCAGCTACCTCATGTCGATGGTTTTTTCTATCGATAACGCTTTGCGATACCACGCTGGAGCTATCCATTTACCTCCAGCGTTGGCTCGCTAACTATCTTGTTATTTGACGTTTCTAACGGCGTGGATCCCGGCAATCAAACGCGCAACGCCTTGCTCCAGCTTCTGCCGTGGGCAGCCCGCATTCAGGCGGATAAAGTGCTGATAAGGTGCGCCGTAGGTCTGACCGGGCATGATGGCGACCTTCTGGTGGGTAATCAGTTCCTGCTGCAATGCCACACTGTCGATATTCAGCGCCTGCAGATCAATCCATGCCAGATAGCTGGCCTGCGGAACCTGCCAGGCCAGTTCGGGGAACGCAGCATTGAGTGTATCCGCGATATAGCGCAGGTTTGCGCGTAAATAAGCGCGCAATTCATCAAGCCAGGAGGCACCTTCCTGATAGGCAGCAATATGCGCCACCAGGGCCAGTAGCGCAGGGGAGGAGAGGCCATCTCTGCCTTTCAGCGCCGAAAGGTAGTCTGAACGTGACGCGTCATCAGCAATAAACCCGTAAGCCCCGGTAAGTGCCGGAATATTGAAGCTCTTCGAGGCGGAGGTAAACAGCGCCCATGGGCCGCGCGCGACTTCGCTCCAGGGAAGGTGCGGATGGTCGCTCCAGACCATATCCATATGAATTTCATCGCTGATGACCTTCACATCATGGCGCTCGCACAGCGCGGCGATTTCCGTCAGCTCTGCCCGCGTCCAGACTTTGCCGGTGGGGTTATGCGGGCTGCACAGCAGCAGAATTTTGCTTTCCGGTCGTGCCAGCGCACGCTCCAGTTCGGCCATATCGCACTGCCAGCCCGTAGTTGACTGTTTCAGGGCGACGGGGATCAGCTGGCGCTGGTTATGGGCGATGGTGTTATAGAACGCGTCATAGGCAGGGGTATGCACCACCACGCCTTCGCCGGGCTGTGACCACTGGCGGATCATTTCGGCGACCATATAAATCACCGACGGGCCGTACACCAGCGTTTTGCTGTCCGGATGGGCCTGGAGGCGTTGAGCAAACCATGTGCTGACGGCCCCGGTGAATTCCGGGTTTTGCCAGCGGCTGTAGCCCAGTACGCCATGATGCAACCGCTCCTGCATGGCGGAAATCACGCAGGGGGCGGTGGCAAAATCCATATCGGAAATGGTAAACGGCAGCAGATCCGCCTGGCCAAAACGGTCGGCCACATAGTCCCACTGGGTGCACCACGTGCCGTGACGATCCACCGTTTGTGAAAAATCAAACATTCGTCTTTCCTTCTGGCAAGCTCCCTCACCGCAGTGAGGGAGGTGAAATACTAGGCGTGGACCGAGTTCATCAGCTCTGTCATTTCATCTTTGACCGACTGAACCTGCGGGCCGATGACCACCTGCAGATTATGCTGGTTAAGCTGGACGATGCCGATAGCGCGGTTCGCTTTCAGGGCATTACTGTCCACCAGCGACATATCTTTCACCGACAGGCGCAAACGGGTGATGCAGTTATCCAGCGAGGTGATGTTGTCCGCACCGCCGAGTGCCGCAAGGATAGCAGGGACGTTATAGCCCGATTTCCCCGTTACGCCGCTGACCGCTTTTTCCACCGTGTTCGCCACGTCAGATTCGCGACCCGGCGTTTTGATATTGAAGCGCAAAATGGCGAAACGGAAGATAGCGTAGTACACCGCGAACCAGATAGCCGCCACCACGGGCACCAGATACCACTTGGTTGACAGCCCGTGCAGAATGCCGAACACCACAAAGTCGATCACGTTGCCGTCGGTGTTGCCGATGGTGACACCCAGCACCGCCATGGTCGTGAACCCCAGGCCGGTGAGCAGGGCATGGATGGCGTAGAGTGCCGGTGCGACGAACAGGAACAAGAATTCCAGCGGCTCGGTGGTGCCCCCGACCACACAGGCGATAACGCCGGAAATCAGCAGGCCCTTAATTTTATGGCGGTTTTCCGGTTTAGCACAGTGATACATCGCCAGTGCAGCACCCGGCAGGCCGCCAAGGAAGGCCGGCATTTTGCCCTGAGAAAGGAAGCGGGTGGCGCTTTCGGAGAAGCCCTCGGTCGTCGGGCAGCTTAACTGCGCCTGGAAGATAGTCAATGCGCCGCTGACCTGATGGCCACAGACGTCCATTGTCCCGCCCGCTTCGGTAAAGCGGATGATGGCCACCAGAATATGCTGCAGGCCGAACGGCAGCAGCAGACGCTCGCCGGTACCAAAAATCATCGGTCCAAAATTCCCGGCGCCGTTGATGATGCTGCCAAGCCCGTTGATACCCATCGCGAAATAGGGCCACACCAGGGGGATCACCAGCCCGACCAGGCCCATCACCACGCTGGTGATAATGGGTACAAAACGCGTGCCGCCGAAGAAGGCTAATGCATCGGGCAGGCGGATGGTATGAAAGCGCTCATGCAGGTTCCAGATAATGATCCCGGCGATCACCGCACCCAGGATCCCGGTATCAATAGACTGGATACCGATAACGTTCTGGATATTGTTAGCTTTAAGCACCGCGGCATCGGTGGTTGGCAGGATGCCTTTGGCGGTCAGCCAGAAATTCACCGCCAGGTTCATCACCGCGTAGCCAACAAAGCCCGAGAACGCCGCGACGCCTTTGTTCTCTCGCGCCAGTCCCAGCGGGATGGCGATACAGAACATGACGGGTAAAAAGCTAAAAGCGAATGAGCCGACTTTGCCCATCCAGATAAATAGCGCCTGCAATACCGGGTTACCCAGTACCGGGATCAGCGTAATGACGCTGTGGCTACTCAGGGAGCTGCCGATGCCAAGCATGATCCCGCAAAAGGAGAGCAAGGCCACGGGCAACATAAAGGTCTTTCCTAACTGCTGGAAAAACTCCCAAAGCGAAATTTTCTGCCGTCTTCTTTCCGACATGCTGGCTCCTGATTTTTTTATAGTGAGAATGAATGCAGTCGCAAGATAAAACGTTTTACCTAATTTTAGTGCGAATTAAATCACATAATTAACGTATCCTTTGGTTTATAACTAATGGCATTGATAAAACGTTTTATCTGGCGTGTAAAACCACTTCTATGACGATGGCAAAAAAGGTAACCATTAACGATGTCGCGCTGGCCGCGGGCGTGTCGGTCACCACGGTTTCTCTGGTGCTCAGCGGCAAAGGGCGTATTTCTGCGCAAACCGGCCAGCGTGTGCACGAAGCGATTGAAGAGCTGGGCTTTGTGCGTAACCGGCAGGCTTCCGCACTGCGCGGGGGACAAACGGGTGTGATTGGCCTGATAGTCTGCGATCTGTCACAAACCTTTTATGCCGAGGCGACCTCCGGGCTGAGTGAAGCGCTGGAAAGTGAAGGGCGGATGGTCTTTTTGCTGCACGGTGGACGCGATGGCGAACATATGCTGGCGCGCCTCAATACGCTGCTCAGTCAGGGAGTCGACGGTGTGATTGTCGCCGGTGCGCCTGGCGAACTGGGCGCAGCTCTGCGTACCCGGGCCAAAGAAGCCGGCGTGCCGTTGATTTTCGCCTCCCGCGCTAATTATCCGGATGACAGCGACACCGTGCGCCCGGATAACATGCAGGCGGCGCAGCGGGTGACCGAACATCTTATTCAGCAGGGCAACCAGCGCATTGCCTGGCTGGGCGGGGAGAGTTCCTCGCTGATTCGGGCGGAGCGCGTCGGCGGCTACTGCGCCACGCTGTTAAAATATGGCCTGCCGTTTCACAGCGACTGGGTAGTAGAGTGCGGCTCCAGCCAGAAGCAGGCGGCAGAGGCGGTGCAGGCGTTGTTAAGCCACAGTCCGACGATTGACGCCGTGGTGTGTTACAACGGGCTGATTGCAGTCGGTGCGTGGTTTGGCCTGATGCGGGCAGGACGGCAGGCCGGTTCTGGCCTGGATCGTTACTTCGAACTGCAGGTATCACTGGCGGCCTTCGCCGAAGCCTGGGAACAGGGGCAGTACGATATCCCGGTGTCCTGGGCCACCATTTCCGGCAAAGAGATGGGTTATTTACTGGCGGAGCGTATTTTACAGCGGGTGGATGACCCGGAACGGGCCTTGCACCACGTGGTGCTGTCGCCGGGGCTGGTGGTTAATCCCTGAAAAAAAGCCCCTCGGATGAGGGGCTTTTGCGTTACTGCTGCGGCACTGCAGGTTCTGCTGGTGCAGTCGGATCGTCCGGCGTTTCCGGCGAATCTTCTTCCGGCTGTGGCGTTGACGGCAGACCAAACATGCCGACAAATTCGTCCAGCGGCATTTTCTCACCGTTCAGCGTGACCTGGCCGTTGGCATACTGCAGGCTGGTGGAAATGGTGTTGTTTTCAAGCGTGGTGATGCGGAACATCTGGCCCATCGCTGCCAGACCTTTCACCTGCTGGCTTGCCAGTTTGCCGGCTTCATCCTGCTGATAACCTTCCAGCTTCGCCACCTGAGTCATAAACTCAACCGCCATATCCATCGGGATGGTCAGCTTGCTGTCCAGCGATTTCACATTTTTGTCCACTTCCTGTGCCAGCGTTTGCGGCGCAGTCACGGCGGCATCCGCGGCGGCGGGGTTTTTCAGGAACAGAGACAGGTTCAGCGCCGTTTCGCCTTTGCTGTTCTTCCAGCTCAGCGGGGCAATCGTGATGACCGGCTCGCCTTTTAACAGCAGCGGGAAGGCGTTAAAGAAAGCTTCGGCCGCTTTTTGCTGGTACAGCGCCGGGTCTTTCATCACCTCTGGCTGCGCCATCAGTGCCTGCGTCTGGGCGTTGTACTGCTGGCTGAACTGATGCCAGGCTTCTCCGTCAATCTGGCCGATTTTCAGGGTCAGGTTGCCGCTGCCCATCTCCTGATTCTGGACTTTCAGGCTCTGGATGGCGTAATCCAGCTGGCTGTTAATGGTTTTGTTGTCTTTAGCGACCTCGGATTTGCCGTCCAGACTCATCCCTTCAATAACAGCCATCTCTTTGTTTTCAACTGAGATCGCCAGCTTGTCCAGGGTAACTTTTTGGCTACCCACGCGCTCGTTAAAGCTCGCGAGCTGGGTGGTCCCTTCCGTTTTCAGGTTATTGAGGGAGAGCTGAATTTTCTGCCCGTATTCGTTAACCGTATCCACCAGCGCGCTCTGCGCCTGGCCGCTAACGGTTACCGCGTTGCCGTCTTTGTCCGAACTGATACGGAATTCGCCGCCGCTAAAGGCCACTTTATCGCCCGCTTTTTCGGAGTTGAGCGGGTGCAGAGTGAGGTCGGTGCGGGTATCGCCGCTGTAGCTGATGCGAGTCTCTGCCACGAACGGGGATTCACCTTTCGCGATATCGAACAGCGGTTTGGTCATCTCGTTATTGACGAGCGTTGTATGTACCGAGGCCATCGACGGGATCACGTTCAGCGTTTTCAGCTGTGCCAGCGGGAAGGGTCCGTGGTCAATGTTCTCGTGCAACACAATGGTCTGGCCCGGTTTAAACCACGGGTTTTCCTTGCCCTCGACCGGTTTGACAACCAGTTCCATCTGGCTGCTAAACAGGCCGCGATGGTAATTTTGTGAGGATAATTCCACGCTGGCTTCTGGCGCGGTGCGTTTAATCTGTTCATTCGCCTGGCTAATCATTTCACCCAGGCGGGCCTCAAGCTGTTTCCCCGTGTACCAGGCACCGCCTGTCCAGATGATCCCCAGCGCAATAACAACTCCGGCTGCAACCAGCGTTTTTTTCATCGTCATTATCCCTAAAAATAAAACCAGGCGGGATAAACCGCCTGAGTATGTGAAAAGGCTCTGTAAAGCTTAGCAATCCTTGCTAAAAAGTTCAGTAACTAGTTGAGCTTATTGTAGACCCGCGCCAGTCTGCCGATGCCGCTTACCGTTACCGGCGACTCGCTGGCGCTGATAAACGCCGATTCGCCCGGTTTCAGCACCAGTTTCTCACTCCCCTTACTCAGCACCGCTTCGCCTTCTACGCAGAACAGAATGGCGGCGCTCTGCTGTGCCACATCGGCCCCGGCAGTGGAGAGGTCGAGCAGTGAAAACGCAAAATCATCCACCGGGATCTGGAATTCCAGGGTAGCGATCTGTTTCACCGGCTGCGTCAGCAGTTCACTGGCCGGTTTCGGCGTGAACTTCACGTTGGCGACCAGCTCCGGAATGTCGATGTATTTCGGCGTCAGCCCCGCGCGCAGCACGTTATCCGAGTTAGCCATGACTTCCAGCGCTACGCCCTGCAAATAAGCATGCGGGGTTTCGGCGAACAGGAACATCGCTTCACCCGGGTTGAGTTTCACCACGTTGAGCAGCAGCGGGGAGAACAGGCCGCTGTCATCCGGATAGAACTCGGAAATCACGCGAATGGTCTGCCACGGCTCGCCCTGTTGGCTGTTTAGCGCCGCTTTCAACACCGCCAACGCACGGGATTTTTCATCGCCCTGCATATTCAGCAGGCTGGCGAACAGCTGGCTCAGGCGTTCTGCGCCCGGTTCCTGCAGAAAGTGGGCAATTGCCGGGTTGGCACCCGCCACCGGTTGAAGCAGGGAAACGATTTCCGAGAACGGACGGAACGCGTTCATCGCGAGGAAGGGCGTCAGTGCAAAGACCAGTTCCGGCTTATGGTTCGGGTCTTTGTAGTTACGCTCGGCCGCGTCCAGCGGAATACCGGCTGCGTTCTCTTTCGCAAAACCGATTTCAGACGCCTGCTTGTTCGGGTGGACCTGAATCGACAGCGGCTGGTCGGCACAGAGCACTTTAAACAAAAAGGGCAGTTCGCCAAAACGCTCAGCCACGGCGTTTCCCAGCAAACCTGATTTATCCTGTTCTATCACGTCGCGAAGCGAGTGAAGATGTCCTTGCGCGTCCTGCACTTGTGAGCTGCTCTTCGGGTGCGCGCCCATCCACAACTCGGCCATTGGCAGGTTGTCAGGGTTGGCGACGCCGTAGAGTTCCGTTAACGCGGTTTTACTTCCCCAGGCATAGTTCTGCACTGAGTTAATGAGTTTTTGCATTATCCCGCCCTTCATCGTGGTCAACTTAAGTGCACGTATTAAAGCAATAAATCCGCCCGAAGTAATCAGAGCAGATAAAAAGTCGTACTAGTCTCAGTTTTTGTTAAATAATTGTGTAGGATATGCGGACTCGCTTTTTTGTGGCAGATGGATGTCCTGCCTGAACAATAACCAGAAAGTGCTGTAAGTGAGAGAACAATGTCGAATAAACCCTATTATTATCAAGAGCCTTTTCCGCTGAAAAAGGACGAAACAGAATATTATTTACTCAGCAGCGATTACGTTTCTGTCGTTGATTTCGATGGTCATGATGTCCTCAAAGTCGATCCTCAGGCGCTGACTCTTCTGGCGCAACACGCCTTCCACGATGCTTCTTTCCTCCTGCGTCCTGCACATCAGCAGCAGGTTGCCGATATTCTCAGTGACCCGGATGCCAGCGAAAACGACAAGTACGTCGCGCTGCAATTCCTGCGTAACTCCGAGATTGCCGCCAAGGGGATTTTGCCCACTTGCCAGGATACCGGCACGGCGATCATCATGGGCAAAAAGGGACAACGCGTGTGGACGGGCGGGGGCGATGAAGCGGCATTAGCACGCGGCGTCTACAACACCTTCGCCGAAGACAACCTGCGTTATTCGCAAAACGCGGCGCTGGATATGTATAAGGAGGTTAACACTGGTAGCAACCTGCCGGCACAGATCGATTTGTACAGCGTCGATGGTGATGAGTACAAATTCCTCTGCATCGCCAAGGGGGGCGGTTCCGCCAACAAAACCTATCTCTATCAGGAAACCAAAGCGCTGATCACTCCGGCGAAACTGAAAGGTTATCTGGTGGAGAAAATGCGCACCCTGGGCACCGCGGCCTGCCCGCCGTACCACATTGCGTTTGTGATTGGCGGTACCAGCGCCGAGGCGACGCTCAAAACGGTCAAGCTGGCTTCGACCAAGTATTACGACGGTTTGCCAACTGAAGGCAACGAGCACGGTCAGGCATTCCGCGATGTACAACTGGAAAACGAACTGCTGATTGAAGCCCAGCTGCTCGGCCTTGGCGCACAGTTTGGCGGCAAATATTTTGCCCATGATATTCGCGTGATCCGTCTGCCGCGTCACGGGGCGTCCTGTCCGGTGGGAATGGGCGTCTCCTGTTCGGCAGACCGCAATATCAAAGCGAAAATCAACCGCGAAGGCATCTGGCTGGAAAAACTGGAACAGAATCCTGGCAAATACATTCCGCAATCGCTGCGCCAGGCCGGCGAGGGCGAGGCGGTGAAGGTCAACCTGAACCGTCCGATGGAGGAGATCCTCGGACAGCTCAAACAGTATCCGGTCTCTACGCGCCTGTCGCTGAGTGGGACAATCATCGTGGCGCGCGATATTGCCCATGCGAAGCTCAAAGAACAGATGGATGAAGGCAAACCGCTGCCGCAGTATGTGAAAGATCACCCGATCTACTATGCGGGCCCGGCGAAGACGCCAGAGGGATATGCCTCGGGTTCACTTGGCCCGACCACCGCCGGGCGTATGGATTCGTACGTCGATCAACTGCAGTCGCAGGGTGGCAGTATGATCATGCTGGCGAAGGGGAACCGTAGCCAGCAGGTGACTGATGCCTGCCACAAACACGGTGGGTTCTATCTGGGCAGTATCGGTGGGCCGGCGGCAATTCTGGCGCAGAACAGCATCAAGAGCCTCGAATGTGTGGCCTATCCGGAACTGGGGATGGAAGCCATCTGGAAAATCGAGGTTGAAGATTTCCCGGCCTTTATCCTCGTGGATGACAAAGGCAATGACTTCTTCCAGCAAATCCAGTCGGGTCAGTGCGCCCGCTGTGTAAAATAAGATCTGCCGCCCTTCGGGGCGGTTTTTTTTGCGCCCGTTTTAGCGCACGAAGCAATAAACGTCGTCATAACAAGCATCAATACTTAAGCTTTGTTTGCAGGTGAGCAATGTCGGTACTCAACATCACTTCGTAACAGGGAGAAAGTAATGACAATGCATCGCAGTGAGAAAGATTCGATGGGCGCGATTGACGTCCCGGCAGATAAGCTGTGGGGGGCGCAAACCCAACGGTCGCTTGAGCATTTCCGTATCTCGACGGAAAAAATGCCGGTCTCGCTTATCTACGCACTGGCGTTGACCAAACGGGCGGCGGCAAAGGTCAATCAGGATTTAGGGCTGCTGGCCGCGGAAAAAGCTAAGGCCATTATCGACGCGACCGATGAGGTGCTCGCCGGGAAACACCCGGATGAATTCCCGCTGGCTATCTGGCAAACCGGCTCGGGTACCCAGAGCAACATGAACATGAACGAGGTGCTGGCAAACCGTGCCAGTGAGCTGCTGGGCGGCGAACGCGGTATGGGGCGTAAAGTGCACCCGAACGACGACGTCAACAAGAGCCAAAGCTCGAATGACGTTTTCCCGACGGCGATGCACGTGGCGGCGGTGATTGCGTTGCGTGAACATCTCATTCCTGAGTTGCATGTGCTGAAAAAGACGCTGCATGAGAAAGCTGTCGCCTTCGCCGATATCGTCAAAATTGGCCGTACCCACTTACAGGATGCCACGCCGTTAACCCTCGGCCAGGAGAGTTCCGGCTGGGTGGCGATGCTGGAGCATAACCTCAAACATATCGAATTGAGCCTGCCGCATCTGGGCGAACTGGCGCTGGGCGGTACGGCGGTGGGGACCGGGCTGAATACCCATCCGGAATATGCCAAACGAGTGGCCGATGAGCTGGCCTCCTTTACTCGCCAGCCGTTTATTACCGCGCCGAACAAGTTTGAGGCGCTGGCCACCTGCGATGCCCTGGTTCATGCCCACGGAGCATTAAAAGGGCTGGCGGCATCACTGATGAAAATCGCCAACGATGTGCGCTGGCTGTCGTCCGGTCCGCGCTGCGGGATTGGTGAAATCTCCATACCGGAAAATGAGCCGGGAAGCTCCATCATGCCGGGTAAAGTTAACCCGACCCAGTGCGAAGCAATGACCATGCTCTGCTGCCAGGTGCTGGGCAATGACGTGGCGGTTAACGTCGGTGGCGCGTCCGGTAACTTTGAGCTGAACGTTTTCCGCCCGATGGTTATCCATAATTTCCTGCAGTCGGTACGTCTGCTGGCGGACGGCATGGAGAGCTTTAACGAGCACTGTGCGGTGGGTATCGAACCAAACCGTGAGCGTATCGATCAGTTGCTCAACGAGTCTCTGATGCTGGTGACCGCCCTGAACACCCATATCGGCTATGACAAAGCGGCAGAAATCGCCAAGAAAGCCCATAAAGAGGGGCTGACGCTCAAGGCCTCGGCGCTAGCGCTCGGCTACCTGACGGAAGCCGAGTTTGACAGCTGGGTACGTCCGGAATCGATGGTCGGCAGCATGAAGCCGGCTTAATCGGCAAGATACAGGTGCAGCCGGGGAATGATTAACGTTAACGGCTGCGCCTGGGGTTTAAAGCGGTGCTGGACATTGTCCTCCTGGTAATTCAACAGCTCGCCGATGTCCGGCACTTTCCCACCGTGTTCTTCACTCACCAGCGCAATGATCGGCGTCGGGCAGGCGTACTGCACCTGCTTTTGCGAACCGCTATACCAGACTCGGGCAATTGGCTGCACCTTCACCGGACGCTTAATTTTCAGGCGCCCCTGCTGCGGAAGGGAGGCAATGGCAGCGTACTCCTGCTCAAGACGCTCCAGCCACTGTTCGCGGGTCCACGGGGCGACAGCGCGCGGCGCTTTACGGCTTTTATCGAGCAATGTCAGCACCTCATCGCGGGTGAAATTCTTGATGATGTGCTTATTCGCCCAGCCAAAACGCAACGTGGCCGGATCGCGGATAGCGGTTAACGTGCGGTAGGCATTGAGGGTAATCAGGCCGGGTAAGTGGCGATGCACCCACTCGAAACGGGCCGCTGAAGCCAGCCCGGAATCGACGGTCACAATACGCTCGAAGGTCATTTTCAGCGCATTGACGGTGTTAATCGTCTGCTCAAGTCTGGCGCGGGTTGCGACATCCACCTGATAGCAAATCACCCCTGGCAGGCGAACGGCGGCTTTACTGCTGCGATTTTCCGACTGCTGCTGGATAAACAGATGGCTGTAGTGGCGCAGGGCGGAGTCGGCGGCGCGCTTGCCTACCTGCTGCTTGACCTGGATGGTTGGCAGGGGATCGTGCTCCGCGCCTTTGACCACATCCGGCAGGGTGAAGACGCGACCCGCCAGTAAACGACAATCTGCGAGCTGTGCGTTTAAGGCGGCCAGTTCATGTTCAAGCTGGCGAAAGGTGGTGTTCAGGCGTTCAATCAGGTCGTAGGTTGCCATCATGCCATTCCATTAGTTACAACATACTCTTGTTGTAGCATAACTGCCCACACCTGAACACTGTGCGCGTCACGCTTTTCAGGAGAGGGCGGTGTCGTGCCACACCGGCCAGTGGAAACAGAAACGGGCACCGCCCGCGTCGCTCTCTTCGCATTTCACTTCACCGCTCATGGCCTGGGCGATGGAATGCACGATAGCAAGCCCCAGTCCACAGCCGCCCGTGGCGCGATCCCGGCTGGGGTCGAGGCGGACAAAGGGCTCAAACACCCGACTACGCTCTTCCGGGGCAATCCCTGGGCCGTCGTCTTCCACAATCAGACTGGCCTGTGAACCTTCGAGCTGCAATGTCACTTTCACCGTACTCTGGCAGTAGCGCAGGGCGTTATTGACCAGATTATCCAGTACACGCTCCATCAGGCGCATATCCAGCGAGCCATAGTCACCGGGCTGATTCGTCAGTTGCAACCGGTGGTCCGGGTTGATGTTACGGGCATCGAGCATATAACCGTCCAGCCAGGCGTTGAGGTCGGGCGTGGTCAGTTTCAGTTCGGTTTGCGGGCGGTCGAGGCGCGCATAGGTCAGCAGTTCCTGAATCAGTCCTTCGAGTTGCCCGATATCGCGGTTCAGCGCGCTACGTTCGCCATCGCTCAGGTTGTCGCTCATCTCCAGGCGGTAACGCAGCCTGACCAACGGCGTGCGCAGCTCGTGGGCCACGCCGTCAATCAACATCTTCTTACTGGCGATCAATGCATTGATGTTATCCGCCATCTGGTTAAAGGCGATCCCCAGCCGTTCGAAGCTGGAAGTGCTGTCAAAATGAATGCGTTCTTCCAGATGGCCTTCACCGAAGCGCTGGGCGGCGGACTCCAGTCGCAGCATCTCCTGCCAGTGGGGGCGCATCCAGATAAACACCGGGAAGGCCAGCGAGATAGCAATAAATGCCATCAGTGCCATATCGAGCAGGCGCATTTCATGCAGGTAGAAAAGATAGGGAACCGGGCCGACCGCCAGCACATAGTGGCTGCGCGGAATACGCTGGATAAAGGTGTATTGCGAATCCAGCGCGACAATATCGCCTTCCTGTAAACGCTGCTGCGCGGGGGATTCCAGCGTGAACTTGCTCATTGGCTCCACGCGCATATTAAACGACAGATTCAGGTCCAGCTCTTTGAGGGTTTTGTTCCACTGGTGCGGGGGGATCTCACGCAGTTCGCTGCGCATCAGGTACAGCGAGCTTTTCATCAGGTCATCCAGCGACTGTCGGCCTGCGCGCTCGGCGGTGAATTTATAGACCAGCCCAACCAGCATGGTCATCACCAGAAAGCAGACAAACAGCAGCAGATAAAACTGGACGAAAAGCTTTTTCATTGCGACACCTGCGAAGAGGAGCGGACTCAGTTATCCCAGGCGTGTGGGGCGAAAAGATAGCCTTTGTTGCGCACGGTTTTAATACGGAAAGGCTCGGTAGCGTTATCGAGCAATTTTTTACGCAGGCGTGAAATTGCCACGTCGACGCTGCGATCCATCCCGTCATAGGTCACGCCGCGCAGGTTTTTCAGCAACGCGTCGCGGTCCATAATCTGCCCGGCGTGGGTCGCCAGCTCCCACAGCAGATCGAAATCGGCGGTAGACAAAACGATATGCTCGCCTGCCAGCAGCACCTGGCGGTTTACCGGGTCGATGCTCAGCGTGCCAAACTGCAGCGTCTTGTGCTGTTTCAAAGAGGATGGCGCAGATTCTTGCTGCGTCGCACCGGCCTGCTGGCGTAAATGCAGTCGCAGGCGTGCCAGTAACACCGCAGGCGGAGTGGTTTTAAGAATGTAGTCATTGGCACCCATCTCCAGCGACAGAATGTGGTTCATATCGCTATCCAGAGAGGTGAGCAGGACGATAGGGCCGGTCCACTGTTTGCGTAAATCGCGGCACAGGGTCATCCCATCTTTGCCGGGGAGCATGATATCCAGCAGAATCAGATCTGGTTTTTCACGGGTGATGACTTCTTCTGCCCGATCACCGCGCGGTTCAACTATCACATCCATATCGTGTTTGCCCAGATATGCCGCAATAAGCGCGCCCACTTCCGGGTCGTCTTCCACAAAAACGATTTTATTCATATGTCATCGTGATGAGTCAAAAAGATCAAAATACACTGCCTTTATTGATCCTGCCATTAATCTTTTCTAAACAAGGCCGCTTCCGCTATGCTGTAGGTCTTTGTTGTCATTATGTGAAAGGGAAAGTGATGGCCCTGGTGATAAAAGCCGCAATTGGCGCGCTGGTGGTGGTATTAATTGGACTGCTGTCAAAAACAAAAAATTACTATATTGCCGGGTTAATTCCGTTATTTCCGACATTCGCCTTAATTGCCCACTATATTGTGGCGACCGAGCGGGGTGTTGAAGCGCTGCGGACCACCATCGTTTTCGGGATGTGGTCGATTATTCCTTATTTCATCTACCTGCTGTCGCTGTGGTATTTCACCGGATTTATGCGGGTGGGATATGCGCTGGGCGCCGGGGTTATCTGCTGGTGCCTCAGCGCGTGGCTGTTAATTTTTCTCTGGAGCCGCTTCCACTAACGCAGCGGACGGCCGCCGTCGACGCCAAACGTACGCCCGGTGACATAACAACTGGTCAGCAGATAATCGACCAGATCGATTATCTCTTTCTCGCCTGGCGCAATTTTCATCAGCGATTTATTGAGCGCCTGCTGACGGTATTCCGCATCATCGTCGTCATTAAACAAAATCAGCGCCGGGGCAATGGCGTTGACTTTCACTTCCGGTGCCAGCTTTTTGGCAAACGAACGGGTCATATTATCCAGCGCCGCTTTACTGGCGGCATAGGCAATATGTTTGTCGCTCCCGCACTCAACGACATAATCGGTGAAGTGGATAATATCGCCAGCGGCATGTCCGAAGCCACGTAGCAATCTTTCCAGTGCATGGTTGAGCAAATAGGGAGCATGGACGTGGATCTGCAGCATCCGCGACAGCACATCTGGCAGCGCGAGGCCAGGTTTTTCGCCTGCCCAGTCGCCCGCATTGTGGATAATCGCGCGCAGGCCCTGGGTATTCTCTTTCACGACATCGGCGAAGGCTAAGACTCCGTCGTCGCTGCTGAAATCCGCCTGGATGCATAAGGCCCCAGCGGCGGTTAACTGTTCAATCGCCGGATAGCGCGTCCGGTAACTCACGATAATCGGCTGCTGCTGGCTGAGAAAATGGTGGGCGAGGGCGAGGCCGATGCGGCGGCCTCCTCCGGTAATCAATATCGGGCGTGTCTTCGTGTTTCCCATCGAATACGTTCTCCTTCTCAATGGGGCGTGTGCGCTTACCCCATTAGCATCCACGTGGCGGGAACAGCGGCGATCAGTAGCAGACCAATCAGCACTCTTTCCCGGCGTTTAAGCAGGTTGGCAATCTCATGCGTGCGGCGCGCGTAGATAAAGACCAGCAGCCCTGGCGCATACAGCACAACCGACAACAGCAAATGCATCGGACCGGATGCATACAGTAACCATAAGCCATAGACGCTGGCGCCGATAGCGACGGCCCGGTGCAACGGGCGGCGGGAGATTTTCAGTAAAAATGCCCCGACAAGGAAATAAGGAACCAGAATCATCTCGGACGCAATGGTCAGCAGCGTATTGTAATCAGAACCTGTGAGCCAGATCAGCACCAGCGAAACCTGTACGCTGATATTGGTTAACCACAGCGATGCCGACGGTGCGTTATTCTTGTTCTGGCGGGCAAAAATACGCGGAAACGCTTTATGGGTGGCGGCGAGCAGCGGCACTTCTGCCGCCATGATCGTCCAGCTCAGATAAGCACCGCAGACCGAGACAATCAGCCCAGCGGCGATCACCACATCACCCCAGGAACCCATCAGCCTGACCATCAACCCGGCCATTGACGGATTGCGCATGGCCGCCAGTTCCGGGCGAGGAATCACCCCCAGCGACAGCAGCGTGACCAGCAAGTAGACGCCAAGCGCGGCCAGTACCGCCAGCAGGGTAGCACGGCCCACATCGCGCTTGTTGCGCGCACGGGCGGAAACGACGACAGCGCCTTCCACCCCAATAAACACCCACAGGGTGATGAGCATGGTGTTTTTGACCTGCTCCCATACCGGTACACCCAGGACGATACCGGAGAAATCCAGGCGGAAGGTATCGTAATGGAAGGCCATCGCTGCCAGCACAATAAACAGGCCGAGCGGGACCAGTTTGGCCAGCGTTGCCACGATGTTAATGCTGGCCGCGGTCTGCACGCCACGCAGTACCAATGCATGAACAAACCACAGCAGCAGGGAGGCGCCGACAATCGACTGCCAGGTATTGCCGTCGCCGAAGAAGCGCAGTTCTGGCGTATCGGTAAAAAAACTCAGTGCGGAGAAGACAATCACCAGATAAGAGACGTTGGCGATAACGGCGCACAGCCAGTAGCCCCAGGCGGAACAGAAGCCGATAAGCTCGCCAAAACCTTCACGGGCGTAGGTAAAAATACCGCCGTCCAGGTCCGGGCGGATACGCGTCAGTATAAGCATGGCGAAGGCGAGCAGTAATATTCCCGCGCCGGTAATCGCCCAACCAATCAGTAATGCGGCCGGGCTGGCGACTTCCGCCATATTTTGTGGAAGGCTGAAAACGCCTGCGCCGAGCATTGAGCTTAAAACCAGCGCAGTTAAAGCGCTCAGGCCAAGTTTCTTTTCCATGGGTATCCTGTTATGAACGGGTTCAATCCAGAATAATTATTTTGCTTATGCGAATAAAAATGGTGGATATCACTGAGGCGCGGGATTTTACGGAGAGTCGTTATGGCATACAATGCGAGATGGCATAATTTCGCGAAAAAAATAAAAAAGGCGGCCGCAGCCGCCTTTAACGTGGAAGAGTACTTATTTGTACAAATCAGCGCTGATGGTGATGTTGCTACCATTTTCCTGCCACTGGCGGGTGATGTGGTAGTACTTGGCACCTTTCGCCGCGGCGCGTTTAGCAACCTGATAAGAGATCTCAGTCATGTTGCCGTAGTTGCCGGTGAACTTGACGCTGTCGAACGGAACCATCTGTGCAGCCGTGATTTTATTCACTTCTTCGATTTTCGTTCCGTCAGGCAGAGTGACCGTGTAGCGGTTAGCGGTAGAGGCTTGTGTTTCGAAGAACCGGCCAACATCAGCACTTGGTGCTGCGGTGGTGGCAACGCCCGGGATTTCAACTTTCTTGGCTTCTTCACCGCCTTTCGCTAATGCCGCACGACCTGCTTCGGAATCGCGTGGAATCGCATCCGGGCTCTGCAGTACGCGTTTTTTCGCATCAGCTTTATAGATAAACGCGGTAATCAGCTGGTTGCCGCCTTCGTTGGCATCCACCTGACGCACGATATAGAAAGAGGCCGCCCCTTTCGCTTTCGCGGCTTTGGTGATGGCGTCATTCACTTCCGGCTGGGAGCGGTAGAAACCTTGTACCGTCACGGTATCAAACGGTTCCAGCTCAATCGCCTGTGTTTTTGGCAGCTCAGTGACACCATTAATGACGCGTAGTTTTGGCGCATCGGCTTTCGGTGCATCAGCTTTATACAGGTCTGCGGTGACACGCTGGTTGCCGCTGTCACCGTAATCGGAGGCATCTACAACATAAAACGAGGCCGCGCCTTCTTTATCAGCACGGTTTGAAGCGGCTTTGACGGCGTCGCCAATAGAGTTATAGCGACCGGTGATGACAACGCGATCGTAGGGCTTCAATGCTGACGCTTGCTCCGGCGTTAACTCTGTCGCTGCGTTTACTGACAGGGCCGTAACGGACAAAAGTGCTGACGCCAGGAGGGTGTACTTAAGCTTCATAAAAATGATCCTTCGCCTTGCGCAAACCAGATACTGGTGTTGTTGTTGACTTAAAAACGTCGCTGATTATTGCATTTAATCAATGCGACTGTCTGCGTCATTTTTCACTGAGAGTGCTACGCGCCAGACGTTTTACGATAACCTTTGGTGATATGTTGAAAAAACAGGCTGTTGACCAGCAAAAGTCATAAAGTATATGAGTTTTTAAAGTTAATACATTGTTAAAATGGCGATACGCAGTGGAGATTAATCGTGTTTTGCCGCTTCGCTTGAGCGGAATATCGGCTTGTTTAAATGAATTAAAGGGAAATAACCCTGCCAGCTCCGCTGCCTGCCCGGTTTTCACTGATAAAAACAGAATTTCTGTTTTCTGGCGCTAGATCACAGGCGTTATTTTCAGTAGGTTATAGAAAGTTTGTTACTGTTTTATTTTCCGGGACGCTGTCTGTTTATTTATCTCTGGCAGGCGACGCGACGCCCGGGCATCACTGACAAACCATCATCTAAAATCGATGGAAGGGAAAACTATGCGTATTGGTGTACCAAAAGAACGGTTGGCCAATGAGACCCGCGTTGCGGCGACGCCGAAAACGGTAGAGCAACTGCTTAAATTGGGTTTCACCGTCGCGATTGAAAGCGACGCGGGCAAACTGGCAAGCTTCGATGACAACGCGTTTACCCAGGCTGGCGCAACCGTGGTGGACGAAGATAACGTCTGGCACTCTGACGTTATCCTTAAGGTGAATGCACCTACGGATGACGAAATTGCCCTGCTTAATCCGGGTACGACGTTAGTCAGCTTTATCTGGCCTGCGCAGAATGCGCCGCTGATGGAGAAACTGGCTGCCCGTAATATTACCGTCATGGCGATGGACTCTGTGCCGCGTATTTCTCGCGCCCAGGCGCTGGATGCATTGAGCTCAATGGCGAACATCGCGGGCTACCGTGCAATCGTGGAAGCGGCCCATGAATTTGGTCGTTTCTTTACCGGTCAGATCACCGCGGCAGGCAAAGTCCCGCCGGCGAAGGTAATGGTTATCGGCGCAGGGGTTGCGGGTCTGGCGGCTATCGGTGCAGCGAACAGCCTCGGGGCGATTGTCCGCGCGTTCGATACCCGTCCGGAAGTGAAGGAACAGGTCCAGAGTATGGGCGCTGAATTCCTCGAGCTGGATTTCAAAGAAGAAGCGGGTAGCGGCGACGGCTACGCGAAAGTGATGTCCGAAGCGTTCATCAAAGCGGAAATGGAACTCTTCGCCGCACAGGCGAAAGACGTTGATATCATCGTCACCACCGCGTTGATTCCGGGTAAACCGGCACCGAAACTGATCACCCGCGAAATGGTGGATTCCATGAAATCCGGCAGCGTGGTGGTGGATCTGGCGGCGCAAAACGGCGGTAACTGTGAATACACCGTGGCGAACGAAGTCGTCACCACGCCGAATGGCGTTAAAATCATTGGTTACACCGATCTGCCTGGCCGTCTGGCGGCGCAGTCTTCCCAGCTTTACGGTACCAACCTGGTCAACCTGCTGAAACTGCTGTGCAAAGAGAAAGACGGCAATGTGGCGGTTGATTTCGACGATGTGGTCGTGCGCGGCGTAACCGTGATTCGCGATGGCGAAGTGACCTGGCCGGCTCCGCCGATTCAGGTTTCCGCACAGCCGCAGGCCGCGGCAAAAGCGGCGCCGGTGGCGAAAGAAGAGGCTAAACCGACCTCGCCATGGCTGAAATACGGCATCATGGCGCTGGTGATTATTCTCTTCGGCTGGCTGGCTGATGTTGCACCAAAAGAGTTCCTGGGCCACTTCACTGTCTTCGCACTGGCCTGCGTCGTGGGTTACTACGTAGTGTGGAACGTCTCTCACGCCCTGCATACCCCGCTGATGTCGGTCACGAACGCCATCTCCGGCATTATCGTCGTTGGCGCACTCTTACAAATCGGCCATGGTGGCTGGGTCAGCCTGTTAAGCTTTATCGCCGTACTGATTGCCAGCATCAATATTTTTGGTGGTTTCACCGTCACTCAGCGCATGCTGAAAATGTTCCGGAAGAACTAAGGGGTAGCAAATGTCTGGAGGATTAGTTACAGCTGCATACATTGTTGCCGCGATCCTGTTTATTTTCAGTCTGGCGGGGCTATCGAAACACGAAACGTCCCAGCAGGGTAACCGTTTCGGCGTTGCCGGGATGGCGATTGCGTTGATTGCCACGATTTTCGGGCCGGACACCGGTAATGTTGCGTGGATTCTGGTGGCGATGGTAATCGGTGGTGCTATCGGTATTCGCCTGGCGCGCAAAGTTGAAATGACCGAAATGCCGGAGCTGGTGGCAGTGCTGCACAGCTTCGTCGGTTTGGCAGCGGTGCTGGTTGGCTTTAACAGCTACCTGTACCACGAACCGGGCATGGAACCGATTCTGGTGAATATTCACCTGACCGAAGTGTTCCTGGGCATCTTCATCGGTGCGGTCACCTTCACGGGTTCGATCGTGGCGTTCGGCAAGCTGTGCGGCAAGATCTCCTCAAAACCGCTGATGCTGCCAAACCGTCACAAACTGAACCTGGCGGCGCTGGTGGTTTCTTTCGTGCTGCTGGTTATCTTTGTTCGTACCGAGAGCGTAGGCCTGCAGGCTCTGGCGCTGCTGGTGATGACCGCGATTGCGCTGGTGTTTGGCTGGCATCTGGTGGCTTCCATCGGCGGTGCTGACATGCCGGTTGTGGTCTCCATGCTGAACTCCTACTCCGGTTGGGCGGCCGCGGCGGCAGGCTTTATGCTGAGCAACGACCTGCTGATCGTCACCGGTGCGCTGGTGGGGTCTTCCGGTGCGATCCTCTCTTACATCATGTGTAAGGCGATGAACCGCTCCTTTATCAGTGTTATCGCTGGTGGCTTCGGCACCGATGGCTCCTCTACGGGTGGCGATGAAGAAGTGGGCGAGCACCGCGAAATCAACGCCGAAGAGACAGCTGAGATGCTGAAAAACTCCCACTCTGTGATCATCACCCCGGGCTACGGCATGGCGGTGGCGCAGGCGCAGTACCCGGTGGCAGAAATTACTGAGAAACTGCGTGCGCGCGGCGTGAAAGTGCGCTTCGGCATCCACCCGGTTGCGGGTCGTTTGCCGGGCCATATGAACGTACTGCTGGCGGAAGCGAAAGTCCCGTATGACATCGTGCTGGAAATGGACGAAATCAACGATGACTTCGCCGACACTGACACCGTACTGGTTATTGGTGCGAACGACACCGTTAACCCGGCGGCGCAGGACGATCCGAAGAGCCCTATCGCAGGTATGCCAGTTCTGGAAGTGTGGAAAGCGCAGAACGTTATCGTGTTCAAACGCTCCATGAACACCGGCTATGCTGGCGTACAGAATCCGCTGTTCTTTAAAGAGAACACCCAGATGCTGTTTGGCGATGCCAAAGCCAGCGTGGATGCGATTCTGAAAGCACTCTAATGTGCTGAGCAATGAGAAAGCCGCCTCTTTCAGGCGGCTTTTTTTGTGCACAGAAAACCCCCAGCTAGGCTGGGGGTTCCGGAAAGCTTTCAGCTTTAAGTCAGTTATCAAAACCCCTTTTGATTTGTTAAAACATCTTGCGGTCTGGCAACTGCAAAAGTTCAACAAGAAATCAAAA
>NZ_CBFFRL010000037.1:0-32078 GCF_965644215.1 Phytobacter sp. V69 | reverse complement strand
GGGGTTTTGATAACTGGCTTAAAGCTGAAAGCTTTCCGGAACCCCCAGCCTAGCTGGGGGTTTTCTGTGCACAATAAGTGGCTACCGGCGAGTGCCGGTAGCCCGAGGATTACTTCAGTGAACCTTTGAGGAACTGCTGCAGACGCTGGCTTTTCGGGTTGCCGAACAGCACGTCCGGCGCACCCTCTTCTTCAATTTTGCCCTGATGCAGGAAAATCACGTGGGTGGACACATGGCGGGCAAAGCCCATTTCGTGCGTCACCACCACCATGGTTTTCCCCTCTTCCGCTAGCTGTTGCATGATGCGCAGCACTTCGCCCACCAGCTCCGGGTCCAGCGCAGAGGTCGGTTCGTCGAAAAGCAACACTTCTGGCTCCATGGCCAGCGCACGGGCAATAGAAACACGCTGCTGCTGGCCGCCGGAGAGATGCACCGGGTATTTCGCCTGCTGCATTTCGTCGATACCCACTTTCGCCAGGTATTTCACCGCACGCTCGCGGGCTTCGTGTTTGCTTAAGCCCAGCACCTGAATCGGCGCTTCCATGACGTTTTCCAGCACCGTCATGTGGCTCCACAGGTTGAAATGCTGGAACACCATCGTCAGACGGGTACGCAGCGAACGCAGCTGTTGCTTATCCGCCACCTTAAGCTGGCCGTCTTTATCGCGCACCAGGTTGATTGTCTCGCCGCTGACGACAAGAGAGCCTTCGCTGGGCTTCTCAAGGAAGTTAATGCAGCGCAGGAAGGTGGATTTACCGGAACCCGACGAGCCGATAATGCTGATCACATCCCCTGCATTGGCCTGCAGCGACACCCCTTTCAGCACTTCATGTTCGCCGTAGCGTTTATGCAAATCGATAACGTTTAATTTATTGTCAGCCATGATGTTCTCAGTGCGTCGAAGAAGGTTTGATATGCTGCAACCAGCGCTTTTCCGCCTTGCGGAACAAGCTAATCAGCACATAAGAGATAATCAAATACAGCACCGCCGCAATGCCAAACGCGGTAAACGGCTGATAGGTCGCGGAGTTAATATCGCGGGCAATTTTGAGCAGATCCGGCACCGTCGCGGTGAACGCCAGCGCGGTAGAGTGGAGCATCAAAATCACTTCGTTGCTGTAGGCGGGCAGCGCAATGCGCAGCGCCGACGGCAGAATAATGCTGCGATACATTTTCACCGACGAGAAACCATATGCGCGGGCAGCTTCAATTTCCCCGGCCGGTACCGAACGGATCGCCCCGGCGAAAATCTCCGTGGTGTAAGCACAGGTGTTAAGCGTTAAGGCCAGCACCGTACAGTTCAGGCCGCTACGGAAAAATGCGTTCAGCAGCTCGGTGCCCTTCACGATTTCCAGCGTATACATGCCTGAGTAGAACACCAACAGTTGCACATACAGCGGTGTACCGCGAAAAATGTAGGTGAACAGCCAGATAGGAAATTGAATGTATTTGTTGCTGGAGACGCGACCAATGGCCAGAAACACCGCCATTATCCCGCCCATCAGCACTGACGAAATCAGCAGCCACAGGGTAATAGCCACCCCGGTGAAGCGGTAACCATCGGTCCACAACAACGATTTCCAGTACTCCTGAATAATCTCGATCACAGGTCAGCCCTCTTCACACCTACGGAGTAGCGACGTTCGAGAAGAAGCAGTACGCCATTGGAAACAGTGGTAAATACCAGATAAATCAGGCCGCAGACAATCGCGAAGTAGAACGGCTCCCAGGTACTTTTCCCTGCGAGCTGCGTGGCTTTCACCACATCTTCCAGCCCCAGTAATGACACCAGCGCCGTCGCCTTGAGGATGACCTGCCAGTTGTTGCCGATCCCCGGTAATGCATAACGCATCATGGCCGGAAATAAAATACGGCGGAAGGTCTGTGAGTTGGTAAAGCCAAATGCGGTGGCCGCTTCGATATGTCCTTTCGGCACCGCCATAAAGGCGCCGCGGAAGGTTTCGGTAAAGTAGGCCCCGTAAATAAACCCGAGGGTGATGATACCTGCCACCATCGGATCAATATCGATCTGATCTACGCCCATCGCATCGGTCAGCGTGTTGAGCGCTATCTGCAATCCGTAAAAAATCAGCAGCATCAGCACCAGATCGGGTACGCCGCGAATCAGGGTGGTGTAGCCTTCAAATACCAGCGCCAGTGGGCGATTTTTGGAGAGCTTCGACCCCGCCCCGGCCAGGCCAATCAGCACCGCCAGCACCACCGAACTGATAGCCAGTTCGAGCGTGACGAGGGCGCCATGAAAGATAACTTGAGAAAAACCGTACAGCATGCAGCCTGTCCTGTCGTATTCGTGTCTGCCGCGTCTCTTCCCCTCCCGGGCGGGAGGGGTCGCACGTTAAACACGCGTGGAATTAACCACCATAAACATCAAAATCAAAATACTTTTTCGCCAGTTTTTCGTAAGTACCGTCTGCACGCATTTCCGCGAACGCTTTGTTCAGCGCTTCACGCAGTTCGTTATCGTCTTTACGAATCCCCATGCCGGTACCGACGCCAAACAGCTTCTCGTCCTTAATAGACGGACCGCCAAATTTGTAGTCTTTACCCGCTGCCGTTTTCAGGAAGCCTTCGCTGGCGGCCACTTCGTCCTGGAACGCAGCATCAATACGGCCTGCAGTCAGGTCGGAGTAGATATTGTCCTGTCCCTGGTAGGAGACGATTTCAATACCCTGCGGTGCCCAGTGAACGTTGCCGTAGGTTTCCTGCGTTGTGCCCTGCAATACGCCAATGCGTTTGCCTTTCAGCTTCGCAAGATCCGGAACGACGTCGGAGTCTTTCGCCACAACCAGACGAGAATCCGCCGCGTACAGCTTGTCGGTGAACGAAATTTCCTGTTGGCGTTTTTCAGTAATTGAGAGAGATGACATGATGGCGTCGATTTTTTTCGCTTTAAGCGAAGGAATCAGCGCGTCCAGCGGGTTTTCAATAAACACACACTGGGTTTTGATGCGCTTGCACAGCTCTTTCGCCAGATCGATGTCAAAACCAACCAATTCACCCTGCGAATTTTTAGATTCGAAAGGAGCATAAGTTGGGTCAGTACCGATACGGAGTTTTTGCGGGATTGCTGCGAATGCGCCTGAAACGCTGGAGATAGCGAGCACCAGAGAAAGTGATAACACCAATTTTTTCATAATTATCCTCAACAGACTGTCTTTCCTAAGGGATTTATTAGAAGAATACGGTGTCGCTATCGTGCCATCATATGGCACGGCAAGGCAAAGCATTCTGCCCGCCAGGCGGCTTTTTTTGCATGGTTTTTGCTTAACTATGCAGCATTGCGCCATTTCGGTGCATCGTGCGCACCAATTTGAAACATCACGCGTATTTATGCACCACCCTGGAAAACCAAAATGGCGCATCGTTTATCCCAAAAAACAGGCTGCTTTACTCGCCGTAGACGTTGAAGTCGAAATATTTCTTGGCGAGTTTGTCGTACGTGCCGTCTTTACGCAGTTCTGCAAATGCTTTGTCAAACGCCGCTTTCAGCTCGGTGTCGTCTTTACGCAGACCGATACCAGTACCGTCGCCAAAGTATTTTTTGTCTTTAACGGACGGGCCTGCGAAAGCAAAGTCTTTACCGGCAGGTTGTTTCAGGAAGCCTTCACTGGCTGCCACTTCGTCCTGGAATGCTGCGTCCAGACGGCCTGCCGCGAGGTCAGAGTAGATCAGATCCTGGTTCTGGTAAGCCACCACGTCGATACCTTTGGTGCGCCAGTTGTCGTTCGCATAACCTTCCTGCGTAGACCCCTGTAGAACACCCACGTGTTTGCCTTTCAGGGAGTCGAGCGTTGGCACGATCGGCGAGCCTTTTTTGGCAATCAGACGGGAATCAGCGGCATAGAGTTTGTCGGAGAAGGCAATTTCCTGCTGACGTTTTTCAGTAATAGACAGTGAAGAGATAATCGCGTCAATTTTCTTCGCTTTCAGGGACGGGATCAGCGCGTCAAAATCGCTGCCAACCCAGGTGCATTTGACCTTAATGCGGGCACACATCTCATTACCGAGATCGATATCAAAACCGACAAAATCCCCTTTCGCATCTTTGGAGGAGAAAGGTGCGTATGTCGCATCAGTACCGATGCGCACAGTCTGGGGAAGCGCTGCGTAAACGCTGGATGCCGCGGACAGGCCCAGCAGTAAAGACAGAGCAATAACCGTCTTCTTCATACATTACCCTCAAGTGTTCTGATTTTATTTTGTGCTGCGTTGTGTTGTGTGTTGCTACGAGTTTACTTGCACGTCTTATGCCAGATTTTTAGCGCAGAAAAACAACAGCGTTAAATTTGTTAATGAAACGTTGCAATTTACCCTTAATGGTGAAAGATAGCAGGTCCGCCGAACGAACCGGAGTGTTAACAGAGGAAAAAAGGAATTAAATGTTGAGGATATGATCGCGATTGAAAAAATGCCCCGAAAAAGGGCATTGGTAGATAAGCTGCACTATTTGGACGCATCTCCACCCTGCCAGCGGGTGAATAAATCCTCCGGCAAAGTGATATCAAACTGATCCAGCACGCGATTCACGGTCTGGTTAATGATGTCATCCAGGCTCTTCGGCGCATGATAAAACGCGGGTACCGGCGGCATGATAACGGCCCCCAGTTCTGCGGCCTGGGTCATTAAACGCAAGTGGCCTAAATGCAGCGGCGTTTCACGCACGCACAGCACCAACGGGCGACGTTCTTTTAACACCACGTCCGCCGCACGCGTCAGCAGGCCGTCGGTATAGCTGTTCACAATGCCGGAGAGCGTTTTTATCGAGCAAGGCAATACAACCATGCCTGCGGTCTTAAATGAGCCGGAAGAGATGCTGGCAGCAATATCGCGGGCATCATGCACCACATCCGCCATGGCCTGAACGTCACGCAGGGAAAAATCGGTTTCGAGAGAGAGGGTCTGACGCGCGGCCGGGCTCATCACCAGGTGGGTTTCAATATCCGCCACGTCGCGTAATACCTGTAACAAGCGCACCCCATAAATCGCGCCGCTGGCACCTGAGATCCCTACTATCAATCGTTTCATGATTATCGCCCTTACTGTAACTGGGCTGACTGTGCAGGATTTTTTCGGGAGTTGCAACTGATGAGCGCCCTCTCCGGACGGAGAGGGCGAAAGCGGGTCGATTACCCTTCGTTGTGCATTTCTAAGCTTTCGAGATCGTTCTGCATCTGTACGGCTTTCGCATCGTCGTTTCGCAGCGAGTCGAGGTAGTCGAGATACCCCTGATCCACGTCTTTGGTGACGTAGATGCCGTTGAAGACCGAGCATTCGAACTGCTGGATATCCGGGTTTTCCGCGCGCACGGCGTCGATCAGATCGTTCAGATCCTGGAAAATCAGGCCATCCGCGCCGATGATCTGGCGAATCTCATCCACTTCACGACCGTGGGCGATCAGCTCGTTGGCGGTCGGCATGTCGATACCGTAGACGTTCGGGAAACGAATTTCCGGTGCCGCAGAGGCCAGGTACACTTTCTTCGCACCGGCTTCACGGGCCATCTCGATAATCTGCTCAGAGGTGGTACCACGTACGATGGAGTCATCCACCAGCAGGACGTTCTTATCACGGAACTCAGCGCGGTTGGCGTTCAGCTTACGGCGAACGGATTTACGGCGCAGCTGCTGACCCGGCATGATAAAGGTACGGCCAACGTAGCGGTTTTTCACAAAGCCCTGACGGTAAGGTTTACCGAGGATCCGCGCCATCTCCAGTGCGATATCGCAGGAAGTTTCCGGAATCGGGATAACCACGTCAATATCCAGATCTTCCCATTCACGGGCAATCTTCTCGCCAAGCTTGGTACCCATGTTGACACGCGCGCTGTAGACGGAAATTTTGTCGATGAAGGAGTCCGGACGCGCAAAGTAAACGTATTCGAACAGGCACGGGTTGCTGACCGGGTTATCAGCACACTGGCGGGTAAACAGCTGGCCTTTTTCGGTGATGTACACAGCTTCGCCCGGCGCGATGTCACGCAGGAATTCAAAGCCCAGCGTATCCAGTGCCACGCTTTCAGACGCCACCATGTACTCGGTGCGGCCATCGCCAAGATCGCGTTTGCCCAGTACCAGAGGACGAATACCGTTCGGATCGCGGAAAGCGACCATGCCGTGGCCGATGATCATCGCAACACACGCATACGCGCCACGGATCTGGCGGTTGGTCGCGGCGACAGCGGCGAAAATATTGTCTGCTTCCAGCGGATAGTGGCGGAAGTTATCCAGCTCGCTGGCGAAAACGTTCAGCAGAATTTCTGAATCAGAGGTAGTGTTGATGTGGCGGCGTTTTTCTTCAAACAGCTTTCTGCGCAGCTCATGGGCATTGGTCAGGTTGCCGTTGTGGGCAAGCGTGATGCCGTAAGGAGAGTTAACGTAAAAAGGCTGGGCCTCGGAGGCGCTGGAGCTGCCAGCGGTTGGATAACGCACATGGCCGATACCCATGTTGCCCTGAAGACGCTGCATATGGCGAGCTTCGAAAACATCGTTGACCAGGCCATTTGCTTTACGCAGACGGAAACAATTATTTGCATCGATCGTGATGATGCCAGCGGCATCCTGACCACGGTGCTGAAGCACCGATAACGCGTCATAAATCGACTGGTTGACCGGCATAAAACCGGCGATACCGACAATACCGCACATACGTCTTTTCCTCGTTAAGCCACATCTCAGAGTGATTACACTCTGGGCAAGAAACTTGACGAACTTTGCAGATAGTCAAAGAACCATCTGATGATGAAACTGAACTGTGGGATAAGCTGCGACTTCTGCCAGTCTTCGCTTTTTGACAGGCCCGTAAAGGTATCGAGAAAGAACAGAATGGCGGCGACGATCAGCACCCCGCGAAGAGCACCAAAACAGATCCCCAACACCCTGTCTGTACCCGACAGGCCGGTTTTCTCCACAAGTTGACCTATCACGTAATTGACGATAGCGCCAACGATCAGCGTCGCGATGAACAGGATGGCAATGGATATCCCATTACGCACCAGTTCGTCTTCAAAGCCCGTAAACCAGACTGACAGGTAAGTGTAATAATGACTGGCAACAAAGAAAGCACAACCCCATGTCACCAGTGATAACGCTTCACGAACAAAGCCGCGGATGAGGCTAACCAGACAGGAAAAACCAATCACCGCGATGATGGCGTAATCAATCCAGACCATATATGTCCCACGATTTACGCCCTGTCGTCCAGTTCGGGGCGCATTCTAACAGAAAAAGAAAACGTTTGCGTAGGGATTTCCTTCCCGCGCGTAAATAAAAATGGCGCTGAAAAAATATTCAACGCCATCGGATCTTTAGCCTCTTCGGGCGTGTTTCTGCATTCTTATTTTCCCCTCACCCCGGCCCTCTCCCTCAAGGGAGAGGGAGCAAACCATTCCCTCGCCTCTCTGGGGATAGGGTTAGGGTGAGGGGAAAAATCAGCGCACTAGTTAGCGCTATAGCCCATCACCACACCGCTCAAACCTGACAGCTGCTTAAGCTCATCCAAAGAGCCTTTGAGTTTATCTTTCGATGCGTCCGGCCCGACAAGGATGCGGGTGATTTTACCCTGTACCGGCGTGGTTGGCGCGGTATAAACGCGATAACCCGCACCGCGCAGTTTGCCAACGATTTCATTGACCTTGTCGGCGTTCTTGAGCGCCCCCAGCTGTACGACCCAGGCTTTACCCACTGGCGCAGATTTATCGGCAGCAGGCGCCTGATCCGCAGGCGGGGTGGCTGCCATCTGCTCAGCCGGTTTTTGCGGCTGTGGTTTCGGCTGCGGTTTCTCAACCGGCTTCGGCTGTTCAACTGGTTTTGGCGCGACAGGTTGCGTCGTGATATCCGGCGGCGTCGTCCCACTGGACGCCCGACGGGACGAGTCCAGCGACGGCGCAGCGGCATCGCCAGCCCGCACCTCTTCCGCTGCCCCTTCTGGCGGCTGAGCCGGTAGCGCCTGCGTTGCCGCTGGCATCATGTCCGGCTCATCGCGATCCCCCGCTTTGGGCACCAGAGGAATGGCGGCGAACTCATCCTGATAATGCTTTTTTTGCCCGTCCAGCAGCCCAGGAAGAATAATCACCCCGAGCGCAACCAGCACAATGGTTCCCATCAAACGGTTCTGAAACTTACTCGCCACCGGTTCTCCCCGCATCCATCGCTTCCATGACATGTGCCACCGTATGGAATGAACCACACACCAGCACGGTATCTTCTGCTGTGGCCTCCGCCATCGCTGCCTGCCAGGCCTGCGCAACGTGTTGATACGTCTTCCCTTGCGGGAGGTGCGCCATCAATTGTTCTGCCGTCGCACCGCGTGGCCCTTCCAGAGGGGCACAATACCAGCTATCGACCACAGGCTCCAGACAGGCGAGCGTTCCGGCGATGTCTTTATCGTGCAGCATGCCGATAACCGCCAGCACGCGACTGCGCTCAGGCTCTGCCGCCAGACGCCCGGCAAGGTAAGCCGCCGCATGAGGATTATGCGCCACATCCAGAATAAGACGCGGGTTGTGACGCACAATCTGGAAGCGACCAGGCAAAATCGCTGACGCAATCCCGTCACGGATAGCCTGCTCGCTCACCGCCAGCCCGCTGGCCCGTAGTGCGGCAAGCGCCGTTGCAGCATTCGGCTGAGGGACCTGCGGCAGCGGCAAACTGGTCAGCTCGCCCTGCCCATCGCGAAAACGCCACTGGCCCTGCTCCACTTCATACTGCCAGTCAACGCCACGACGCATCAGCAGCGCACCTTTTTCCGCAGCGACCTCGCCAATGGTGTACGGCATATCGCTTTCGCCCACCACCGCCGGTTTACCGCCACGGAAGACGCCCGCTTTTTCACGACCGATGCTTTCCCGGTCTGGCCCCAGCCAGTCGGTATGATCGAGGGCAATACTGGTCACCACGGCGACATCGGCGTCGACCATATTGGTCGCGTCCAGGCGTCCGCCCAGCCCGACTTCGAGGATAACAACGTCCAGCTTCGCCTGTTTAAACAGCCACAGCGCCGACAACGTGCCGTATTCGAAATAGGTCAATGAGGTTTCGCCGCGCGCCGCTTCAATTTCGGCAAAGGAGCGCGTGTGGTCGAGCTCTGTCAGCTCTTCGCCCTGTACGCGTACGCGTTCGGTATAGCGGATGAGGTGCGGCGAGCTGTAGACGCCCACGCGGAAACCGGCGGCCAGCAGGATTGATTCGAGGGTGCGGCAGGTCGTGCCTTTACCATTGGTTCCCGCCACGGTAAAGACAAAGGGTGCCGGGCGCAAAACATCAAGACGCGCAGCAACCTGACTTACACGCTCAAGTCCCAGGTCGATGGTTTTGCTGTGCAGGTTTTCCAGATAAGAAAGCCACGCGGCCAGGGGCGACGTGGCTTGCAAAATGCGTTTATTTTCCATGATGCCCGTAGGTTTTTAACGATGTAAAAAGCAAAAGGGCAGCGCCGCTATGGCCCTGCCCTTCGGTATTATCAGGCTTCGGCTTCCTGATCGGGCACCGGTGGCACCACCACGCTTTCACGCGGGGCATCCGGGTTCGGTGCTGGCTGATTGGTCAGTTTCGCCAGGATGCTTGCCAGTTTCAGGCGCATTTCCGGACGGCGCACGATCATGTCGATCGCCCCTTTCTCAATCAGGAACTCACTGCGCTGGAATCCCGGCGGCAGTTTTTCACGCACGGTCTGCTCGATAACGCGCGGGCCGGCAAAACCGATAAGCGCTTTCGGCTCGGCAATGTTCAGGTCGCCCAGCATCGCGAAGCTTGCGGAAACACCGCCCATGGTTGGGTCAGTCAGCACAGAGATGTACGGCAGGCCACGCTCTTGCATCTTCGCCAGCGCAGCAGAGGTTTTCGCCATCTGCATCAGCGACATCAGCGCTTCCTGCATACGTGCGCCACCCGAGGCAGAGAAACAGATCAGCGGACAGTTGTCTTCCAGAGCTTGCTCAACGGCACGGACAAAACGCGCACCGACCACAGAGCCCATGGAGCCGCCCATAAAGGCGAACTCAAACGCAGCGCCAACGACCGGCATACCGTGCAGGGTGCCTTTCATCACTACCAGCGCATCTTTTTCGCCGGTCTCTTTCTGTGCCGTCGCCAGACGGTCTTTGTATTTTTTGGAGTCACGGAACTTGAGCAGGTCTTTCGGCTCGAGTTCGCTACCCAGTTCCACCAGTGAACCTTCATCCAGCAGCGTATGCAGGCGGTTACGCGCAGTCATGCGCATATGGTGGTCACACTTCGGGCAGACCTCAAGGTTACGCTCCAGCTCGGCACGATACAGTACCTGACCGCAGCTATCGCATTTCGTCCACACGCCCTCAGGGATGCTCGCCTTACGGGTGGGGGTAATATTGCTTTTGATTCGTTCAATCCAGCTCATTGATAACCTTTATACATGAACCTGGTAGCCCATAAATGGGGCACATTAAAACATAACAGTTCGCAACTTGGGATAAAAAAGTGGTCGAACCGCCATAGACGTCTTATTTTGCCTGTCGCGCCGCCGCACGACGGTGGCGAATAATCTCAATCACACCAGGAAGTATAGACACCACGATAATCGCGACAATCAATAACTTAAGATTTTCCTGCACCATCGGCAACGTACCGAAAAAGTAACCAGCATAGGTAAACAGTAGCACCCATAACAGCGCCCCGATAACGTTAAAGGCCGCAAAATGGCGATAGGACATATGCCCCATCCCGGCAACGAATGGCGCGAACGTCCGCACAATGGGGATAAAGCGCGCGAGAATGATAGTTTTGCCACCGTGCTTCTCATAAAACTGATGCGTTTTATCGAGATAGCTGCGACGGAAAACTTTGGAGTTCGGATTGCTGAATAGCTTTTCACCGAACAAGCGCCCGATGGTGTAATTCACCGCATCGCCCAGGATGGCCGCAATCAGCATCAGCAGCACCATAACATGCACGTTGAGGTCGTTCGTTGACAATGAGGCCAGCGCGCCTGCGACGAACAGCAGTGAATCCCCAGGTAAAAACGGCGTCACGACCAGCCCGGTTTCGCAGAACAAAATCAGGAACAGGATCGCATATACCCAGATACCGTATTGTGCGACCAGCTCCGCCAGATGAACATCAATATGCAGGATGAAATCAATAAGAAAGTGAACTACGTCCATATTGTCTATGCCTTGGTTGATTGCGACTAGTCCGCAAGGAACAGCGGACCCATTGGCGCACGCGGCAGATTGAAACGGGCCGGATAATCCACCGAGACCAGATACAACCCTTCCGCCTTCGCCGTTGCTGCCGCCAGCGTTCTGTCCTTAGCCGCCAGTAGCTCTGCTATCCAGCTCTCCGGCTGGTTGTTGGCACCCACTTCCATCAGGCTACCGACAATATTTCTCACCATATGATGTACAAAGGCATTGGCTTTGATATCCACCACCACATATGCGCCGTAACGCTGAACGTTAATGTGCATCATGTTGCGCCACGGCGTGCGCGACTGGCACTGTACCGCGCGAAACGAGGTAAAATCATTCTCACCCAGCAGACACTGCGCCGCACGCTGCATGCGCTCCGCGTCAAGCGGCAGGTGATAATGCGTCACGCCCTGGTTCAGTACCGCCGGGCGTAAACGATGATTGTAGATAACGTAGCGATAACGACGCGCCGTGGCGCTAAATCGCGCGTGGAAATCGTCGGGCACATCTTTCACCCAACGTACCGCGATGTCTCCAGGCAAATTCGCATTTACGCCCAGCGTCCAGGCCGCGTCTTTACGCACCGCGCGGGTCTCAAAATGGACGACCTGCCCCGTTGCGTGTACACCTGCGTCAGTCCGCCCGGCGCAAAACACGGTCACCGGCGTATTGGCGACCTGAGACAGCGCTTTTTCCAGTTTTTCCTGGACGCTGCGTACTTCCTGCTGACGCTGCCAGCCGTAATACTTACTGCCGTCATACTCAATACCGAGAGCAATTTTCAACAGCGGTTGTTCCACAACGTCTGACATCAGTACAGGTACTCCTGCACCAGTTTCTCAGCGATTTTCACCGCCATCAGCGCACCGCCAAAACGCACGTTATCCGCAACCGACCAGAACTGAATCTGCTCAGGCATACCGTAATCGTTACGTACACAGCTCACGGACAGATGCGCGCTACCGGAAGCGTCGCCAACCTGGGTCGGGAAATCATTCGCGTCGGACAGCACAATGTCTTCCCCGCGGGCAAAGGCATCGCGGGCCTCTTCTGCCGCCAGCGGACGCAGCGCTTCAAAGCTCACCATCTGCGCATGACCGTAGAACACCGGCGCACGCACGCAGTTTGCCGAGATAATCAGCCCGTCGTCCTGCAAAATTTTACGCACCTGATCGACCAGGCGACGCTCTTCCAGGATGGTGCCTTCACGGTCCGGCAGAATCGGCAGCATGTTGAATGCCAACTGGCGACCAAAGAAATCGTCTTCATCAATCGGGATACCGTTGAGCAACTTCGCGCTCTGCCCGGCAAGGGCATCCACCGCTTGTTTGCCCTGTCCAGATACGGAAAGCAGGCTGGTCACGCCAATACGCGACAGACCGCCTTCATCGATCAGCGGTTTCAGCGCGATCAGCAACTGGCTGGTCAGACTATCCGGCACGGCAATGACATTACGGTTACGGTAATCGGCCAGCACGTACGGGTTCACCTCTGGCACAACCAGCGGCACATCCGGCTCCAGCGCGAACAGACCGCTGGTATCAATCACCAGGCAACCAGCGTTGGTGGCTTCTTCAATATGTTCAGCCGACGCCTGCGCACCGGCGACAAAGAACGCCAGCTGTGCCTGCGTCCAGTCAAATTCAGCAACATCCTGTACGCGTACGGTTTTTCCGCCAAAACGCAGCGTCTCACCGGCGCTTTCATTACGCGCCAGCGCATACAGATCGCCCACCGGGAACTCACGTTCCGCAAGCGTTTCGAGCAAGGCTTCTCCGACAGCGCCAGTGGCGCCCAGTACGGCAATATTCCAGCCTTCTGACATGGTGGTTTACTCCAGAAAAAAAGCGTACCCGCCAGATTATCTGACAGGTAGCATTAAGATGACATTAACGAGTTGGGTGATGAACAGCGTTGAAACCCAGTTTTTGCAGCAGAGTGGCCGCCTGGTCGTCATCACACTGCACATACAGCGATGACCATTCGCGACGCTCAAGATAATTTTTACGCAGCTTATCGAACTCACCCGGGATACCTGCCACTTTACGCAGCAGCGCATCGTCACGGCGCACATCATACACCAAATGAATGAGTCTTTTCAGGATCGACTGATCGAGTGGGCCATGAAGGGTAATACGCCCAAACTCCGGCGCTGGCAGCAGCGTGTCCAGCGCCACCTGCTGACGCTGGCCGATAAATTCGCTAAAGGCTTCGAACACCTGAGTGGTACCGCGCGCTTTGCCTTCCAGCGTATATCCCGCGATATGCGCCGTCCCGATATCCACTTTATCCAGCAGCGCCACGTCGAGTTCCGGCTCCGGTTCCCAGACATCCAGAATAACGCTGAGCGACTGACCCGCGTCCAGGCGACGCAGCAGCGCGGCGTTATCCACGACCGGACCACGGCAGGCATTAATCAGAATAGTGCCAGGTTTCAGACGGCTGATAAGGGCCTCATCCACCAGATGGAAACTTTTGTACGGCCCGTTTTTAAACAGTGGCGTGTGGAAGGTCAGCACATCGGCATCGCGCACCAGGGCTTCCAGCGGCAGAAACTCACCGTCATCGCCACGTTTAGCGCGCGGCGGATCGCACAGCAATGTCTTCACGCCCCAGGCGTCAAGACGCGCCTGCAGGCGACCGCCCACATTTCCCACCCCGATGATGCCAACGGTGCGATCGCGCAGGTCGAAACCGTCACGCTCGGCCAGAAGCAGCAGGGAGGAGAAAACATATTCCACGACCGCAATGGCATTACATCCCGGCGCAGCAGAAAAGCCGATGCCCGCCTGCTGTAGCCATTGCTCGTCAACGTGATCGGTCCCTGCCGTTGCCGTACCCACGAATTTAACGGGCGTGCCGGTGAGCAGCGCTTCATTCACCTTCGTCACAGAACGCACCATCAGCGCGTCAGCATCGGCCAATTCCGTAGCCGGAACAGGACGACCAGGCACAGCTTTTACCTCACCCAGACGACGGAACAAATCGCCAGCATAGGGCATATTTTCATCAACAAGGATTTTCACGTTACGGTACCGGTTTGAGAACGAGAGTTAAGCCATTAAGTGTGCCATAATCTCGCTGCCAGGCATACCTGCAATGCCGCTACACCACGTGCGAGACCCAGAGGATTTCCATGATGCAACCCATTCAGGGCACGCCCGCGCGCCCTCCCGGGCAAGATCCCACGCCCACAACTTTGGCCGCCGGAGAGCAGCCGTTATCGACAATCCAGCGTACCGTGCTGGAGCGGTTGATTACCCGCCTGGTCGCGCTCACACAGCAGCAGAGCGCCGAAGTCTGGGCCGGGGTGAAACATGATTTGGGTTTGAAGAACGACGCACCGCTGCTGTCGCGCCATTTCCCGGCGGCAGAGCAGAATCTCAATCAGCGTCTGGGCACCGCCACGCAGAATCATTCCACCCGTCAGATTGTTTCGCAACTGACCGAACTGCTCGGCCAGGGCAATAACCGTCAGGCGGTCAGCGATTTCATTCGCCAGCAGTTCGGGCAGACCGCACTGAGCCAGCTCACACCCGAGCAGCTTAAGACGGTGCTGACGCTGCTGCAAAACAATCAGATTTCCGTGCCTCAGCCGTTACTGCGCCCGGCGACAGACCGCCCGCTATTACCCGCAGAGCACAATTCACTGAACCAGGCGGTGACCAAACTGGCCGCCGCAACGGGTGAATCGGGCAAATTGATTTGGCAGTCGATGATGGAGTTATCCGGCGTGAAAACCGGGGAGCTGATCCCGGCAAAACATTTCACCCACCTGATGACCTGGCTACAGGCGCGCCAGACGTTAAGTACCCAGACATCGCCGACACTGCAAAGCGTGCAAACCGCGCTCAAGCAGCCGCTGGATGACGCGGAGTGGCTAAATATCACCGATTATGCCCGGCAGAACTGGCAGGTCACGCCGCAGACGGTGCTGACAACGGCGCAGGTCCAGGACATTCTGAATCAAGTCTTTTTACGCCGCGCAGAACGCGCGTCGGGCGTGCTGGAAGCGCGCAATATTCAGCCGATTTACGGACCGATCTTTGCCCCGATCGTCGATACCGTCAAAAACCTCTCGACCCGACCCGGTCTGTTCCTGGTCGCACTGCTGATTGCCTTCGCGCTTATCTGGCTGGTTATCTAAAAAAACCCCCTCCGGGTGGAGGGGATGTCTCGCTTACAGATTTTCACCGTTGTTTTTAATTGTTTGCTGGTACCATGCGAACGATTTTTTGCGGCTGCGCTCCAGCGTACCCTTGCCTTCGTTGTCTTTATCCACGTAGATAAAGCCGTAGCGTTTTTTCATCTCGCCCGTGCCCGCAGAGACCAGGTCAATACAGCCCCACGGGGTGTAGCCCATCAGATCCACGCCATCTTCCACCACCGCTTTTTTCATTTCGCTCAGGTGGTTTTGCATGTATTCAATGCGGTACTGATCGTTGACCGAACCGTCACTCTCTTTCTGATCGATTGCGCCGAAGCCGTTCTCCACGATAAAGAGCGGTAACTGGTAGAGATCATAGAAATAGTTCAGTGAATAGCGCAGGCCTACCGGGTCAATTTGCCAGCCCCAGTCCGATGCTTTCACATACGGGTTTTTCACCAGGCTCTTCGTTTCGTCATAGTCAAACTGCGGGTTATCCGCGGTGGCTTTGGTGGCAAACGACATGTAATAGCTAAAACCGATATAGTCCACGCAGCCCCGTTTCAGGATTTGCAGATCTTCGTCGGTAATATCAAGGTTAAAGCCTTTACGGGCGAAATAGTTAAGCAGGTGGCGCGGGTAGTAACCCCGGACGTGCACATCGGTAAACCAGTAGCGACGGTGCATCGCTGAGACGGACATCATCATATCGTCCGGGTTACAGGTCAGCGGATAGACCGGGCACATGGCAATCATGCATCCAATCTGGAAATCAGGGTTAATCGCATGCCCTGCTTCCACCGCCAGCGCACTCGCCACCAGTTCATAGTGTGCCGCCTGATACATCACCGGCTCACGATCTTCACCTTCTTTGTATTTAAGACCGGAGTTGGTGAAGGGCGCGAAATCTTCGTGGTAATTGGCCTGGTTGTTGATTTCGTTAAACGTCATCCAGTATTTCACTTTGCCTTTGTAACGGGTAAATACCGTTTTGGCAAAGCGGACGAAGAAATCGATAAGCTTACGATTGCGCCAGCCACCGTATTCTGTGACCAGGTGATAAGGCATTTCGAAATGCGAGAGCGTAATGACCGGTTCAATATTGTATTTCAGGCATTCATCGAAGAGATCGTCATAAAACTGCAGGCCAGCTTCGTTCGGTTCTAATTCATCCCCTTTCGGGAAAATACGCGTCCAGGCAATTGAGGTACGGAAACATTTAAAGCCCATTTCCGCGAACAGTTTAATGTCATCTTTATAGCGATGATAAAAGTCGATGGCATCGTGGTTGGGGTAATTTTTTCCCGGTAATACGCCATCGGTAATTTCACGCGGAACGCCGTGTGCCCCGGCGGTCATCACGTCAGCCACACTCACACCTTTACCGCCTTCCCGCCAGCCGCCTTCAAGCTGATGCGCAGCCACCGCGCCGCCCCACAGAAAATCTGCTTTAAACCCAGGCATACGTCTCTCCTTTCTCTAAATGGTAGTAAAAGAATAACTTACGTACGAAGATAGCCTGACTATAGCAGCAATATAACTGTCTGAGAACATTGCAAAAAATTATATCGGTAGAACATGTCACACCAATAAAACAATATGTTTTTTCTGTGTCCTGGCACGTATTTTTAATTATTTATTGCAGACAAAAATAGCATTCGTGATTATGGGGGATTACGTATTTATTATTTCTGGCCCTCATTATGAGGGCCAGAATAGACGCTTATTTTCGAAAGGAAATCAGCGTCACCACAATGCCGGTCGCCGCAGCAATCGCCGCAGCCAGGAATACCGACGGGTAGCCGAGAGAAGTGGCAAGCATCCCGGTAAGCGGCCCGGTGATGCCATAGGCGATATCCTGAAACGCGGAATACCCGCCCAGCGCGGTACCGCGAATCTGCGGGGCAACGCGTTTAACCACCTCAACGCCCAGCGCCGGGAAGATCAGCGAGCAGCCGCAGCCGGTTAACGCCGCTCCGGCCATCGCCACCCATGCATTCGGTGCCTGCCAGAGCAGCAGCAATCCCACCGTTTCCACGACCAGCGACACAACCGCCACCCGCACACCGCCAAAGCGATCCGGCATCCAGCCAAACAGCAGGCGCATCAGGACAAAGGCACCGCCAAACGCCGTCAGCGTAAACCCGGCCATCGCCCAACCGTTGCTGGCAAAATAGAGCGAAACGAAGGTACCGATAACCGCGAAACCCACGCCCTGCAGCGCCAGTCCCAGACCCGGCTGCCAGATTTGTCCGACCACGCTCCACAGAGAAAGACGCTCACCCGGATGGGCCGGCGTTTTTTGCACGCCGCCATTAAACGCCCACGCCACCAGCGGTAAAACCATGGTGATTCCCGCCAGAGTGGCAAAACCAAAACGGCTGTGAATGAGCAGGCCGAGCGGCGCACCAACGGCCAGCGCGCCGTAAATCGCCATGCCGTTCCAGGACATCACTTTGCCCGAACGTTTCGGACCAACCAGCCCCATCCCCCAGGCGAGCGTTCCGGTGAGGAGCTGGCTTTCACCAAACCCCAACATTAAGCGCCCGACAATCAGCAGGCCAAATTTCGCCAGCGCGCTGACCGGTAACCACGCCGCCAGCAACCATGCGACTCCGGCCAGCGCACAGGCAAACATCCCATGCATCGCCGAACGCTTCGCACCAAACTGATCGGCCAGACGCCCGGCATAGCCACGCGTCAGGACGGTTGCCAGAAACTGAATACCCACGGCGACGCCCACCATGGTGTTGCCATAGCCCAGCTCGTTGTGCACAAAAAGCGGGATGACGGGCAGCGGCAGGCCGATGGTCATATAGGTCAGGAAAACGGCAATCACCAGGCGCAACAATGGGCCTGTACCGGAGGAAGAAGAAAGTGTTTGAGTGTCTACAGACATGCATTACTCCATACCGCAGAGTAAGGCGAGGGAAAAGCCACGCCCCCTCTACCTGATGTTCAGGATTAAGGTGCGTTGGATAACGTTAAACGCTTACGCATTATCAGGGTGATAATGTTGCGGGTGGAGTTTGCCTGCCCGCGCAGCGGCTTGTCAATGAATAAAAAAAGGGAGCCAACAGGCTCCCTTTTTTTATTCAATCGGTTACTTGAGCTTACGCATCACCAGCGTTGCGTTAGTACCACCGAAACCGAAGCTGTTGGACATGACGGTAGTCAGCGCCGCATCAGTCGGTTTGGTAACGATGTTCAGGCCAGCAGCCTGCTCGTCCAGCTGTTCAACGTTGATGCTCGGAGCGATAAAGCCGTGTTCCAGCATCAGCAGAGAGTAGATAGCTTCCTGCACTCCAGCCGCACCCAGAGAGTGACCGGTCATGGCTTTGGTCGCGGAAATTGCCGGGCTGTTGTTGCCGAACACTTCCTGGATAGCCCCCAGCTCTTTCACGTCGCCTACCGGAGTAGAAGTACCGTGGGAGTTCAGGTAATCGATTGGGGTATCAACGCCGTGCATTGCCATCTTCATGCAGCGCACTGCGCCTTCGCCAGACGGAGCAACCATGTCAGCGCCGTCAGAGGTTGCGCCGTAGCCCACGATCTCAGCATAGATGTGCGCACCACGTGCCAGCGCATGTTCCAGCTCTTCAACCACAACCATACCGCCGCCGCCTGCGATGATGAAACCATCACGGTGCGCGTCATAGGTACGGGAGGCTTTTTCCGGCGTTTCGTTGTATTTGGTGGACAGTGCGCCCATCGCGTCAAACTCGCAGGCCATTTCCCAGCCCAGCTCTTCGCCGCCGCCGGCAAAGACGATGTCTTGTTTGCCCAGTTGGATCTGCTCAACCGCGTTACCGATACAGTGCGCAGAGGTCGCGCATGCGGAGCTGATGGAGTAGTTCACACCATGGATTTTAAACGGGGTGGCGAGGCACGCGGAAACCGCAGAACCCATCGCTTTGGTCACAACATACGGACCCACAGCTTTCAGGCCACGCGGGCTACGCATTGCGTCTGCACCGAATACCTGTGCTTTAGAAGAGCCACCGGAACCGGCGATCAGACCCACGCGCGGGTTGTTCTGGTAAACCTCTTCACTCAGGCCAGCATCAGCGATAGCTTCCTGCATGGAGAGATAGGCATAGATAGAGGCATCGTTCATGAAACGAACCACTTTGCGGTCAATCAAACCGGTCGTATCCAGTTTAACGTTACCCCATACGTGGCTGCGCATTCCGGAATCTTTGAACTCCTGAGAGAAAGTGATCCCTGAGCGTCCTTCACGCAGAGATGCCAGGACTTCCTGCTGGTTATTACCGATGCTGGAAACAATGCCCAGGCCAGTAATCACTGCACGTTTCATTCAATACCCCTGTAAGTCGCACTAACTAAATTAAGTTTTCGTGTCGCAAGATAGCGTACAGTTGTACGCCGAACAAGTCCGATCAGACAATTAATGGGTAAATTTGCGCCTGGAGACGCACATCGTTAAGATCGTGACACTGCCTGTGCGACGAGTAACTTACGTGAAACAAACCGCTATACAATCTGCCAACCTCGAATTCAACGCTGAGGGTACACCTGTTTCCCGAGATTTTGATGACGTCTATTTCTCTAATGACAATGGGCTGGAAGAAACCCGCTATGTTTTCCTCGGCGGCAACGGTATTCCAGAACGTTTCGTCGGCCACTCCCGCCCACTGTTTGTCGTCGCGGAAAGCGGTTTTGGTACCGGGCTCAATTTCCTGACGCTCTGGCAGGCGTTTGATGCCTTCCGCCTCGCGCATCCGCAGGCTACCCTGGAAAGATTACATTTCATCAGTTTTGAAAAATTCCCCTTAACGAAAGACGATCTGCGCCTCGCACACCAGCACTGGCCTGAACTGGCTCCGTGGGCAAAGCAAGTTCAGCAGCAATGGCCGCTGCCGTTTGCCGGTTGTCATCGCCTGTTACTGGACGGCGGCCGCGTGACGCTGGATTTATGGTTTGGTGATATCAATGAACTGACCGAAAAACTTGATGATTCGCTAAATCAACAGGTTGATGCCTGGTTTCTCGACGGTTTTGCCCCGGCGAAAAACCCGGATATGTGGACGCCGGGCCTGTTTAACGCCATGGCGCGACTGGCACGCCCCGGTGCGACACTGGCAACCTTCACCTCTGCCGGTTTCGTCCGTCGCGGCTTGCAGGATGCCGGTTTTACGATGCGTAAAAGCAAAGGCTTTGGCCGTAAGCGGGAAATGCTCACCGGGGTGATGGAAAACACCGCCCTGCCCGCTCCACGTACGCCGTGGTTTGCCCGCAGCGGAACGGACAAACGCGCGGTGGCGATCATCGGCGGCGGTGTCGCCAGTGCGCTGCTATCGCTGGCGTTGTTGCGTCGCGGCTGGCAGGTGACGCTCTACTGTGCCGATGATGAACCCGCGCAGGGCGCGTCCGGTAATTGTCAGGGGGCGCTTTACCCACTGCTCAGCGCACACGACCCGGCGCTGGCCCAATTCTTCCCTGCGGCATTTACCTTCGCCCGCCGACTGTATGACGCCCTGCCAGTCGAGTTTGATCATGACTGGTGCGGCGTGACCCAACTGGGCTATGACGAAAAAAGCCAGCAAAAAATCGCCCAGATGCTGACGCTGAACCTGCCGGACGCCATCGCCCGTGCGGTCAGCGCCGAAGAAGTCGCGCAAACGGCGGGCGTAGAGACCACATGCGGTGGGATTGCGTATCCGGCAGGAGGCTGGCTGTGCCCGGCACAATTGACGGCGACTGCGCTAACCCTGGCCCAGAGTCAGGGGCTGAGCGTGCACTACGGTCACAGGGTGACAAGCCTCACTTCGCAGGATAGCGGCTGGCAGTTGGAGTTTGCCGATGGGCACCTTCGTACCCATGACTGCGTCGTGCTGGCTAACGGGCATCACATTAGCCATTTCACCCAGACCGAGAAGCTGCCGGTTTACCCGGTTGGCGGCCAGGTCAGCCATATTCCCACAACGGAGAAACTTGGCGAACTGCGCCAGGTGCTCTGTTATGACGGTTATCTGACGCCGCAAAACCCGAAGAATCACCATCACTGTATCGGCGCCAGCTACCACCGAGGGCAGGAAGAGACCGCCTACAGCGAGGAGGACCAGCAGCAAAACCGCCAGCGGTTGTTAAACTGCTTCCCGCAGGCCCAGTGGGCAACAGACGTTGACGTTAGCGGTGGTGAAGCTCGCTGTGGCGTGCGCTGTGCAACGCGGGATCATCTGCCATTAGTCGGTAACGTGGCAGATTACGCCGCGACTTTGAAGGCGTATGCCAGTCTTGCGCAAGAGAGAAATGATGCGCTGAGCGCACCGGTTTATGACGGGCTGTTTATGCTTGGCGCGCTGGGTTCACGCGGATTATGCAGTGCGCCGCTGGCAGCGGAGATTCTGGCTTCGCAGATGAGCGAAGAGCCGTTGCCGATGGACGGCGAGACGCTGGCCGCGCTGAATCCGAATCGTTTATGGGTGAGGAAGTTGCTGAAGGGGAAATTGGTTAAGTGAGTGCGGGCTGAAGGACAAACCCACACACCTATAACGCATCCAGGAATTCCCCGGTGGCGCTGCGCTTACCGGGGCTACGGTCTAGCCCGGATAAGGCGTTTACGCCGCATCCGGGATCGGTGCGTCTTACTGCACTTGCGCCTTCTGGAACAGCGTGTCCCACATCCCCATCACCAGCGCCTGATCCGGCGGAGACAGCTCGCCCGCCTGAATCGCTTTTTCCAGGCTTGCAGCAACGCGGGCGTGCAGCGCGGCGGCTGAATGGTCATCGCCCGCTTCCAGTTCCGCGACCGCCAGTGTCAGGTGGCCACGAAGATAACCGCCAGCAAACAGCTCATCGTCACTGGCGTGCTCTACCATGTCATCAATTAACGCCAGAATGCGCGATTCAAATTCTGCGATCATCTTCTTTCCTCAGTTATAAATCTTCCGGCCATGGGAAGTGTTCCGCCTTCAGTTCAGGCGTGTGGTAATAATCTTGCAGCGCTTTAATAAAACGCGCCGGACGTGCCGGGATCCCTTTGTCGAGATATTCCATCACCTGCGCATGCACGCGGCGCTGGAACACCACACGATCCGGTTCAAAATCCCCTTCCAGGTTGTCACAGCTGACATTAAACGGATAACCCGCCGCCACGCAAAACAACCAGTCAAAAGCCTGCGGTTTGATCTCAACGTCTTCGAACTGACACTGTGTCGCCGCATCACGCCCATCCGGGCAGTACCAGTAACCAAAATCCACCAGCTCGCGGCGGGCTTTCCCGGCGATACACCAGTGGGAAATCTCGTGCAGCGCGCTGGCGTAGAACCCGTGAGCGAAGACGATCCGGTTATAAGGCGCTTCCTCATCAGCAGGAAGATAGATCGGTTCGTCATCACCTTTAATCAGACGGGTATTAAACTCGTCGGCAAAGCAGCCGTCGAAAAGGGTAATCAGTTGTTCGTAATTATGCGTTGTGTTCATGCACCCATCCCCAGAAACTGGAGGATCTCCTGCCCGTGGCTGTCATAAAGTAATTTTGCGCTCATTACTGCCGAGACGATAACAATCATAGGGCGAATGAGCTTTTGCCCTTTGCTGAGCACCAGACGTGAACCCATACGCGCACCAAGGAACTGCCCGATGAGCATCACAAACCCAGTAGCCCAGATAACCTTGCCGCCAATAATAAACAACAGCAGCCCACCCAAATTAGAGGTGGCATTCAGCACCTTGGCATGCGCTGTCGATTTAGCGAGGTTAAAACCGGCCAGCGTCACAAACGCCAGCGCGTAAAACGAACCGGCACCTGGCCCGAAGAAGCCATCGTAAAAACCGACATAGCCACCCGCCACCAGCGCAAACGGTAGACCGTGCAGGCGACGTTGACGATCGTCTTCGCCAAGCTTTGGCATCAGCAGAAAATAGAGGCCGATGCAGATAACCAGCAGGGGGAGGATCTGGCGCAACACGTCTGATTTCACATGCTGCACCAGCAGAGCACCGGTGGTGGAACCAACAAAGGTCATCAGAATATTGAGCTTCTGATCCGCCAGATTGACGACTTTACGGCGCACAAAATAGATCATTGATGAGAACGAACCACCGCAGGCCTGCAGTTTGTTAGTCGCCAGCGCCTGAGCCGGGGTCATCCCGGCGGCCAGCAGTGCAGGCACGGTCAGTAAGCCACCGCCGCCCGCTAACGCATCAATAAATCCCGCCAGTGTGGCGACCAGAAAGAGCACCACTAAAATCAGCGGCGACACCATAAATATCTCTTGAAATGCATCCATTACAATACGTGCTCATCCAGTAATGCCTGACAGGAAGCAGGCAACGGCGGGGGTGTCGTCTTCTCAGGAGTGGTTGACGGTTTCGCTGGTTTGAACCAGCTTTGCAATTCCGCTCCGCAGCCGTCGCCATCGGGTGGCAAAGGCTGATCCTGGCACTCGAGACTGTCTGCCGGGCAACGCAGACGCACGTGCATGTGCGCGCGATGCTGGAACCAGGGGCGCACTTTACGCAGCCAGTCGCGATCTGTACCCGCATCCAGACACAGCTGCTGCTTGATGGCCGGGTTGACGAAAATACGCGTCACATCGTTATCTTTCGCCGCCAGCTTGATAAGACTGGTGATTTCCGGCTTCCACAGTGATGGCACCACCTGCTTGCCATCGCGGGAAACCAAATCCAGCGCCTGCGGTTTTAACAATTGCGCTGAGGTCCAGCGTGCTTTTGGCAGTTGCAGGAAAATATCCACATCCAGCCCCGTCTGGTGACTGGCGTGACCGCCGTTAAAACGCCCGCCAGCAGGCATGCCCATATCCCCCACCAGCACCGTCCCCAGACCGAGGTTGTGCACCTGGTTGCCCAGACGCTGAATAAACAGAATCAGGTCCGGGTGACCAAAGTAGCGCCGCTGATCGGTACGCATAATCTGGTAGGTATCGGATTGCAGAGGTAGTTCATGCGCGCCAACAATACAGCCGTTCGAGAAAGCCCCGATCGATTGCGGTGTTCCCACAACCGGATGGGTTATTTTCTGCCAGGGCGTTGCCGCCTGGCAGGTCAGCGTTGCGAAAAACGCCAGCAGCGCAATTGCCATTCGTTTCATTGTTTACCAGCGAGGAATAGTGGTCGTCACATCGGCATTTTGCGCGCGCTGACGCATAAAATGGTCCATCAGCACAATCGCCAGCATCGCTTCTGCGATCGGCACCGCGCGGATGCCCACACAAGGGTCGTGACGCCCTTTGGTAATCATCTCAACTTCTTCGCCAAAGCGATTAACGGTGCGCCCCGGAACAGTGATGCTAGAGGTCGGTTTTAGCGCAATGTTGGCGACAATTTGCTGCCCACTGCTGATACCGCCCAGAATGCCGCCCGCGTGGTTGCTCTGAAAACCGTCTTTGGTGATTTCATCGCGATTCTGGCTGCCGCGCAAGTTAACCACGCCAAAGCCGTCACCAATCTCCACGCCTTTAACCGCGTTGATACTCATCATCGCATGGGCGATGTCGGCATCCAGACGATCGAACACCGGCTCGCCGAGGCCTGCCGGCACGCCATCTGCCACCACGGTGACTTTCGCGCCAATCGAGTCGCCCTCTTTTTTCAGCCCGCGCATCAGTTCGTCCAGCGCCTCAATCTTGTCCGGATCCGGGCAGAAGAACGGGTTCTGTTCAACCTGATCCCAGTCCTTCATCTCCAGTGGAATGTCACCCATCTGGGTCAGACAGCCACGGATAACGATACCGAATTTATGTGCGAGGAATATCTTGGCAATCGCGCCTGCTGCGACACGCATCGCGGTTTCACGCGCCGAGGAACGGCCGCCGCCGCGATAGTCGCGCAGGCCATATTTTTGCTCGTAGGTGTAATCCGCGTGCCCCGGGCGGAACACATCTTTGATCGCGCTGTAATCCTGAGAACGCTGATCGGTGTTTTCAATCAACAGACCGATGCTGGTTCCGGTGGTCACGCCTTCAAACACGCCGGAGAGGATTTTCACCTGATCCGGTTCGCGACGTTGGGTGGTATAGCGCGAGGTACCGGGGCGACGTCTGTCCAGGTCATGCTGGAGGTCTGCTTCGGTCAGCGGAATGCCCGGCGGTACCCCATCGACGATACAGCCCAGCGCAATGCCGTGCGATTCGCCGAAGGTGGTTACGCGAAAGAGTTGTCCAATAGTGTTTCCTGCCATCACGGCTCCGTTGTCGTCGTTATGTTGTTAGCGTTTTAATCTTTGTAGATGCTGAAATGTTCCTGCGCGGTCAGCAACTGCGCTTTGGTCAGCATGAAGACGCCGTCACCGCCGTTGTCGAACTCAAGCCAGGTGAACGGCACATCCGGATATTGTTCCATCAGATGTACCATGCTGTTGCCCACTTCACAAATCAGCACGCCCTTGTCGCTGAGGTAATCCGGCGCACAGGCCAGAATGCGGCGCGTCAGTTTCAGGCCGTCGCTACCGGAGGCCAGCCCCAGTTCCGGCTCGTGGCGATACTCTGACGGCAGGTCGTCCATATCTTCTTCATCAACATACGGCGGGTTGGTCACGATCAGGTCGTACTGCACTTTCGGCAGGTCGCGGAACACATCAGAACGAATCGGCGTAACGTGGTGAATCAGACCATGGTCTTCAATGTTTTGCTCGGTTACCGCCAGCGCATCGGTGGAGATATCAACCGCGTCCACTTCCGCTTCCGGGAAGGCGTACGCACAGGCGATGGCGATGCAGCCGCTGCCGGTACACATGTCCAGGATGTGCTGCGGTTGCCCGTCGATAAGCCCGGCAAAGTGATTGTTAATAAGCTCACCAATAGGCGAGCGCGGCACCAGCACGCGTTCATCGACGTAAAACTCGTGGCCGCAGAACCAGGCTTTGTTGGTGAGATAGGCAACCGGGATACGCTCATTGACGCGGCGAATGACACGCTCAACGATACGGTGACGCTCGCTAGAGGTCAGACGCGCGTTACGCATCTCTTCCGGGATATCCAGCGGCAGGTAAAGAGTCGGCAACACCAGCTGTACGGCTTCATCCCACGGGTTATCTGTCCCGTGGCCGTACCAGATGTTTGCCGCGCTAAATCGGCTTACCGACCAGCGCAACATGTCCTGAATGGTATGCAGTTCACTTACTGCTTCATCAACGAAAATTTTATCCATCTTATCCTCCAGGACACGCTCACAAGAAATTCGGCGGCTAGTTTGCCATGAAGACGGCGATAAATCAGCATTGTCGCTTCGCGTCACGAGCTAAAAAATGCATTTTGCTGAACAGCGGGGGAATGAGTCGGGTACACTGAAAGAAATAAAAGATGAGATGTCGAGATGAAAAAGAAACCATCGCTTAGCGAGGAGGAACAGACGCTGTTCCGGCAACTGATGACCGGCACGCGCAAAATCAAGCAGGATACGGTCGTTCATCGTCCAACGCGTAAAAAGATCAGCGAGGTCCCGGTTAAGCGCTTATTGTCGGAGCAGGCGGACAACAGCCACTATTTCTCTGATGAATTTCAGCCATTGCTGAACACCGAAGGGCAGGTGAAGTATGTGCGCGACGATGTCAGCCATTTTGAGCTGAAAAAGATCCGCCGCGGCGACTATTCCCCGGATCTGTTTCTCGACCTGCACGGCTTAACGCAGCTCCAGGCAAAACAGGAGCTGGGGGCGCTGATCGCCGCCTGTCGACGCGAACATGTCTTTTGCGCCTGTGTGATGCACGGCCACGGTAAACATATTCTCAAGCAGCAGACACCGCTCTGGCTGGCACAACACCCGCACGTGATGGCGTTTCACCAGGCACCGAAAGAGTACGGTGGTGATGCCGCGATACTGGTATTGATCGAAGTCGAAGAGTGGCAGCCACCCGAGCTTCCCTGAACGCGGCAGACAGCCAGAAATGTAAAAAAGCCGCACAATGCGGCTTTTTTTCACGGTCCGGCGAATCAGATTGCCTTCGGCATTTTCAGGTTGCAGGGACTCATTTGCCAGTTGTATACACCTTTCCCGCTCTCTTCCAGCGTTACGCTGGCAATCGCGGAAGTGGAAAACATTGGCGGCGTTTCACCCGGGCAGAGCTCGGACACCAGGTAACCGACCAGCGGCAGGTGAGAAATCACCAGCACGGAGGAGGTACCTTCATTCGCCAGCGCCTGAAGATAGGCACTGACCAAACCAACATCCCCACAAGGGGTCAGTTCAGGCAGGACATCCACGTTGTCAGGCAGGTTCATGCAGCCACCTACCTCGCTTAGCGTCTGCTCAGCACGAAGAAACGGGCTGACCAAAACACGTTCGACATCCACTTTTTGACCTTTCAGCCAGGTTGCCATCTGACGAGATTCGTCACAACCACAAGGGGTTAAGGGACGAACAGAGTCACTGGCTGCATCGAGGGCTGCATCGCCGTGACGCATGATAAAAACTTGCATATTGCACCGCTTTTGTTAACCAGAAGCATTAATACCCCCGCGTGATCAGTTCCATTACGGCGGGAAATATCAATGGCCGGGCATTGTGCCTGATCCATTCACTGAATGAAACGCTGTCTTTTACCTCAATGGCGTAAGTATAGTCAATCACTGTTTACAAATTAACCATGATTGTTTCATTCAAAGCTGGATTTACCCTTTTTTGACCCTAACTTACAAAATCAGTTTCCTTTTTGTCCCAAAAAATTTCGCCCCGCTCAGCCATTTGTAACAAAAGCTGACAAGGAGCAAAACGCGGACCATAAAGGGCCGCCAGACGCTGCAGAATTGCGACAATATCACCCGCGCCAAGGGTATCCATATAGCGGAACGGGCCGCCCAGAAAAGGCGGAAAACCGATGCCAAACACCGCGCCAATATCACCATCGCGCGGGCTGCGAATCACCTTCTCGGCGAAGCAGCGTGCGGCCTCGTTAAGCATCATCATGACGCAGCGTTCGGCAATCTGTTCTGCCGATAATTTGCCTGTGCCAGAAGCCCCCACAAGCGGGTAAATTGCCGGGTCAGGCTGTTTGTTGCTTTTACGCCCTTTCTTACCGTAAAGATAGAAACCGCGTTCATTTTTTCTGCCTTTGCGATCGTCATTCAATATTGCGGAAACGACGCTTGCAGGGGCGCTAAAACGCTCGCCGTATGCGGCCTCCAGTACAGGAATAATTTTAGTTCCCGTATCGATTCCCACTTCATCCAAAAGTTGGATTGGGCCAACAGGGAAGCCAAATTTCACCAGCGCTTTATCGATATTCTCGATGCGCTCCCCTTCGCTCAACAGGCGCATGGCTTCGCTCATATAAGGCGCCAGAATGCGGTTCACATAAAAGCCGGCCTTATCGGCCACGACAATCGGCGTTTTGCCCTGCTTCTTCGCGAGCTTCACCACCGTCGAGATGGTCTGTTCTGAGGTGCCAGCATGGGGAATGACTTCCACCAGCGGCATCTTCTCAACCGGACTGAAAAAATGTAATCCGATAACGTTACCGGGGCGCGCCGCTTTGGCAGCAATATCGCCAATCGGCAACGACGAGGTATTGGAGGCAAAAATGGTCTGCGGTGCACACTGCGCTTCAACCTCTGCGACCATCTGTTGCTTAAGGTTCAAATCCTCAAACACCGCTTCTATCACCACGTCCCGATGGGAAAAACCGCTATAGTCTGTAGTGCCAGAAATTCGGGCCATTTGCACATCGCGCTCGGCAGATTTGAGATGGCGGCGACGCACCTTTTTATCAAGCTGTTCCCAGCTATATTGCAGCGCATGGTTAATGCCTTTCGGATTAATATCCTTTATGCGAACAGGGAGGTTGCCCTTCCCTGCCGTAACGTAGGCAATTCCGCCCCCCATTAACCCACCACCGAGGATACCCACGGTGCGCAGCGGCCCCGCCGCAACCGGGCTGCCAGGGTCTTTTTTCACCTCGGTGCTGGCGAAGAAAATATTGCGCAGCGCCTGGGATTGCGGGGTCATGGCGAGGTGGCCAAACGCGCGGGCTTCGGCGTCATAGCCGCTGCTGCTGCCCTGACTTAAGCCTGTTTCGATAACACTCAGAATGCGGGTCGTCGCCGGGTAATTGCCATGGGTTTTGTGCTCGGTTTTCTTCCCGACCATGCGGAACAACAGCGCGCGGACCAGCGGTGCAGCAAAAAGGCGTTCACGAATCGGTAGTTGGCGGCTGGCAGGACGGTCCTGAGTAGCAAGCTTCACGGCAGCGTCCAGTAAGATGGAAACCGGCACGACATCATCCACCAGCCCGGCCTTTAACGCCTGACGCGCGCGCAGCTGCTTGCCGGTGAGGATCATCTCCAGCGCCGTGCTAATGCCCACCAGACGCGGCAGCCGCTGAGTGCCGCCGGAACCCGGTAGCAGGCCGAGCTGCACTTCGGGCAGACCGAGAACCGTCTTACCATCATCGGTACAGATACGGCGATGGCAGGCCAATGCCAGCTCCAGCCCACCGCCCAGGCACGGGCCATGAATCGCCGCGATCACCGGGATCGACAACGCGTGGATCTCCGCCATGATCTGCTGTCCCTGGCGCGCCAGATCTTCGGCCTCTTTGGCCGTTTTGCAGCGATCGATCATATTGATATCCGCACCGGCGATGAAATTATCCGGCTTCGCGGAAATAAACACCACGCCGCGTATCTGTTTGTTTTCGCGAATTTGTTTAAGGATGGCACGCACCTGGCTGCCAAACTCGGCTTTTAGCGTGTTCATCTTTTCGCCGGGAACATCAATGCTGACGACGGCAACATTGTCCGGGCGAATAACAAGCGTAAATGCTGAGGTCATGTCCATTATTCGGCCTCCAGAACCATTGCGGCACCCAGTCCACCCGCAGCACAGGCGGTCACCAGACCAAACCCACCGTCGCGTCTGCGAAGTTCATGCAAGGTTTGGGTGATCATTCGCGCCCCGGTCGCGGCAAACGGATGGCCGTAGGCGATCGATCCTCCCAGCACGTTGAATTTGCTGTCATCCACCTCGCCCGTTGCCTGCGAACGGCCTAACACATCACGGGCAAAGCGCTCGCTGGCCATCAATTTCAGGTTGGTCAGGGTTTGTGACGCAAAGGCTTCGTGCATATCCAGCAGTGTTAAATCCGCCATCGTCAGCCCTGCTCTGTCGAGTGCCAGCGGCGTCGCCCAGGCCGGCCCCAGCAGCATGTCCTGCTGTACGCCAATGGCGGTAAACGCGTAGCTACGCAGATAGCCCAACGGTTTCAGCCCCAGCTCTTTCGCCCGTGATTCGGTCATCAGGACAACCGCCGCCGCACCGTCGGTCAGCGGCGTACTATTGGCAGCAGTCACCGTGCCGTGTCGGCGATCGAAGGCCGGGCGCAGTTTGGCGTAATCGGCGAGGCTGGAATTTTGCCGCACGTTGTTATCCTGGATGAGCGGCTCGCGAAAAGGTGGCGCATACGCGGTCATCACTTCGTCCGCCAGCTTACCTTCCGCCCAGGCCTGTGCCGCATACTGGTGAGAACGGTGGGCCAGCGCGTCTTGCTCTTCGCGAGTGATGCCGTAGGTTTTCGCCATCTGCTCGGCGATATCACCCATACGCAAGCCAGTAGAATATTCAGCCACGGCAGGCGGCACCGGCAATAAGTCACGCAGGCGCAGGCGAGAAAAGAGTTTCAGTTTTTGCCCTGCGCTGCGGGCTTTGTTGGCATCCACCAGCACGCGCGCCAGTTTCTTGCTCACGCCGATAGGCAGAACCGAAGAGGAATCCGCCCCCCCGGCAATCCCCGCGCGAATGGTTCCGGCCATCAGGCTTTCGGCCACGTTTGCCACCGCCTGGAAACTGGTGGCGCAGGCGCGGCTCACGCTGTAGGCATCGGTGTGCACGCTCATGCCAGTGCCCAGCACGATTTCACGCGCAATGTTGGGGGCTTCCGGCATTTGCACCACCTGGCCAAAGACCAGCTGTTCGATGATTTCCGGCGGAATTTCGCTACGGGCAAGGAGTTCGCCCACCACCATTTTGCCAAGATCGATAGCCGGGACGCCGTGGAACGCCGTTGCCTGACGGGCAAATGGCGTACGTAACCCACTGACAATGGCGATGCGGTCGCCCTGACGGGTGACAAGTGGTAATGCCTGACTCATAACACTCCCCTGTTAACAGCGTGATGCACTAGTGGTCTGACCTGATAACAGTCTTAACTAATTATTTACATTTAGCCAATGAGGGAAGAAAAAAAGTGGGAGGTAAGACACAGAGATTATTGAAAAAACGCTCCCGCAGAGACAGGAGCGCAGGCAGGAAGATTAACGCAGGCCCAGCTGGAAAATCAGGGTCTCCGCTTCGCAGGCGAAAACAAAATCGATATCCAGACGCACGCCGCCTTCTACTTCGGTAAACGTCGAGGTGATTTGGCAAGGATCTGACTCTACGCCACGTGCGCGCGCGGTGAGCGCTGCCAGCGTTTCTTCCGCATCGGTACGGTTTGTGAACACACGGCTATACGAGGCGGTGCAATCGGAGTTGTCCATGATGGTACCAACATCCATACAGCAGCAAACCGGGGTTTCATCAGCACTGCATTTACTCATTGTGATTTCCTCTGAATTCGCACCCAAGGTGCCAGATAAACGTTGTGCACATTTTACCCCTCAGAATTATGTGTCTCCAGTCGAGAATTTGAGGAACTCCCGTAAGTGACCGAAATCACACTTAAAAATGATCTACGACAAAAATCACCCATTATGATTAGATAGTGTCGTCACGAGGATAAAAATCATTGATAATAGGGCCTTCTAATCAGAAGGCCCTATTATCATGACTATT
>NZ_CBFFRL010000036.1:0-32256 GCF_965644215.1 Phytobacter sp. V69 | reverse complement strand
CGGGAATAGCTCAGTTGGTAGAGCACGACCTTGCCAAGGTCGGGGTCGCGAGTTCGAGTCTCGTTTCCCGCTCCAAATTTTTACTCCATCAAATTATCCACAGCGGAAAGAGCATGCTGCGGACGATTCTTTGCGTTCTTACATATTATTGTAAACAGACTTATCCACAGATCCGTCTTCTTCATTTGAAATGCAAATCGCTTCGCTTGGTTAATAATATCATTGCAAACAACTGAAATTATTAGTGAAAATATGATTTCAAATTGTTAATGCGATCACTTGACGATTTTGTGGGCATTGAAACGCAATGCGTTTTTAATTTTATTCACAAGCTGTGGATGGCTCAGGCGTCACGCACCAGACCTTTCTCGATGACCCTGACAAGGCGTTGTTTCTTCGGCGTCTGGACTTCCACCACGCAGGCATTTCGCTTTTCCAACTGTTGCGCAATGGCCCACTCTATATGCTCATCAAGAAGTGGGTGCTCACCCCGACGTTGTTCCAGCGCATGGATATTGGCTTCATCCCACGGGGCATTGCCCAGCGCGACGGCAATATTTCGTAGCCAGCGTAAATGACCGATACGGCGAATCGCCGATCCCTCCGTCACTTTCAAAAACCAGCTCTCGGTCCAGGCAAACAATTCAATCAATTTCGGCGCATGCAGTGCCCTGCGTGGGCTGAAATCGGCTTCATCGGTCAACTGCGAGAAACGGTTCCACGGGCAAATCAGCTGGCAGTCGTCACAGCCGTAGATACGGTTGCCAATCAATGGGCGAAATTCTTCCGGAATCGCCCCTTCCAGCTCGATAGTGAGATAGGAGATGCAGCGACGGGCGTCGACGGTATAAGGTTCAACGATCGCGCCGGTCGGGCAAATGGTCAGGCAGGCCACGCAGCGACCGCAGCCTTCTTCAACGGGCTGGTCGACGGGCAGGGGCAAATCGATGAGGAGCTCACCCAAAAAGAAGAACGACCCGGCTTCGCGGTTAAGGATAAGTGAGTGCTTACCTGTCCAGCCAAGCCCGGCTTTTTCAGCCAGTGGACGCTCAAGAATGGGCGCAGAATCGACAAAGGGTCTAAAATTCAGCGAAGCACATTGCTGCTGAATTTTTTCGCCGAGTTGCTTTAACCGGTTACGCAGCAGCTTATGATAATCGCGACCCAGCGCGTAGCGGCTGACATAGCCCAGCGCCGGGTTCTTAAGCGTGCTGGCGAAGGCGGCATTCGCGGGAAGATAATTCATTCTTACGCTGATAACCCGCAAAGTGCCGGGCAGAAGCTCGTGTGGGCGGGCGCGCATCATACCGTGACGTGCCATCCACTCCATTTCGCCATGATATTGTTTGTCCAGCCATGCCTGCAGCTTAGGCTCGCTGGCGGAAAGGTCGGTGTCAGCGATCCCGACCTGCTGAAAACCCAGTTCAGTGCCCCACTGTTTGATGCTGTGCGCTAATTGATTGAGATCGAGGGGCTCTGACATGACGGACCATACAATGAAGAAATACGCAGCAAGTATACCACACTCCATTTGGCCTGCGGATGAACTGCGACGGGCGGAAAAGGAGGCGGCAGATAGCCTGGGGATCACGCTGTTTGAACTGATGCAACGTGCGGGTGAAGCCGCTTTTCATGTCGCGCGGGAACATTACGCTTCCGCGCAGCACTGGCTTGTGCTCTGCGGGCATGGCAACAACGGTGGCGATGGCTATGTCGTCGCGCGCCTGGCGGCGGCTGCGGGTATTCAGGTGACCCTGCTGGCTATCGAGGGGAGCAAACCCTTGCCGGAAGAGGCGCAGGCGGCGCGAGAAGCCTGGTTGAATGCGGGCGGCGTTATTCATGCTGCCGATATTGTCTGGCCCGAAGGCATTGACCTGATTATTGATGGCTTATTGGGGACCGGGCTAAACAGCGCGCCGAGAGAGGCTATCGCGACCCTTATCACCCATGCTAATGCGCATCCGGCCCCGATTCTGGCGCTGGATATCCCTTCGGGTTTACAGGCGCAAACCGGTACCACGCCGGGCGCGGTCATCCAGGCTGCGCACACCATCACTTTTATCGCCCTGAAACCCGGATTGTTGACTGGCAAGGCCCGCGATGTTGTCGGGGTGCTCCATCATCATGCCCTGGGGCTGGAAAACTGGTTGGCCGGACAGGAAACCTCTCTCACCCGCGTTGATGCAACGTTTCTTCCCCGCTGGTTTACGCCGCGTCGTCCTACCTCGCACAAAGGCTCTCATGGTCGGCTGGTGATTATCGGTGGCGATCACGGTACCGCAGGCGCTATCCGTATGGCAGGCGAAGCGGCATTGCGCGCCGGTGCGGGGCTGGTGCGTGTGCTCACGCGTAGCGAAAATATTGTCCCCATCGTTACGGCCCGCCCGGAGCTGATGGTACATGAACTCACACCGCAATCCCTTGAAGAAAGCCTGGAATGGGCGGATGTGGTGGTGATTGGGCCGGGGCTGGGTCAGCAGGAGTGGGGCAAAAAAGCCCTGCAAAAAGTCGAAAATTTCCGTAAACCGATGCTCTGGGACGCCGATGCGCTGAACCTTCTGGCAATCAACCCCGATAAACGTCACAATCGCATCCTGACGCCACATCCCGGCGAGGCCGCACGCCTGCTTGGCTGTTCCGTTGCAGAAATTGAAAGCGATCGCTTACTTTCTGCACAGCGTCTGCTACAACGATACGCAGGCGTTGTCGTTTTGAAAGGGGCGGGCACCGTGCTAGCGGGCGTTGGCGGCAAGGTCAGCATTATCGATGCCGGTAACGCCGGTATGGCCAGCGGCGGCATGGGCGATGTGCTGTCGGGCGTTATTGGCGCGCTGCTGGGGCAGAAGCTTGAACTGTACGATGCGGCCTGCGCAGGCTGCCTCGCCCATGGCGTTGCGGCAGATGTGCTGGCGGCGCGACAGGGGATGCGGGGCATGCTGGCAACCGATCTTTTTTCCACGCTGGTGCGTGTAGTTAACCCGGACGTTATTGAAACAGAAGATGATGAATCGAGTAATTCCTTTACCTGACGAGCAGGCGACCCTGAATTTGGGTCAGCGCATGGCCCAGGCTTGCGATGGCGCAACAGTTATCTACCTGTACGGCGACCTAGGCGCGGGTAAAACCACCTTCAGCCGGGGCTTTTTGCAAGCCCTGGGCCACAACGGGAACGTTAAAAGCCCGACCTATACGCTGGTTGAACCTTACACACTCGATAAGTTGAATGTGTACCACTTCGACCTGTATCGCCTTGCGGATCCTGAGGAGCTCGAATTTATGGGGATCCGCGATTACTTTGCCAACGACGCTATTTGCCTGGTCGAGTGGCCGCAACAAGGTGCGGGTGTGCTGCCTGACCCGGATGTCGAAATTCATATTGATTACCAGGCGCAGGGGCGTGAGGCGCGCATTACTGCTGTATCCTCATCTGGCGATGCATTACTGGCACGTTTGGCCGGTTAATCTAAGGGATGACGGGATGATTTATCGCGTTAAAAGTTGGCTAATGACCGCGCTGGTTTTATTCAGTATACAGGCCGGTGCGGCGAGTTTGTCTGATATTCAGGTATCCAATGGAGATAACCAGGCCCGTATTACCTTCAGTTTTATGGGCGATCCGGAATATTCCTTCTCCCAGGAAGGTAAGCGCAGCGTTGCGTTGGATATCAAGCAAACCGGTGTTATTCAGGGGTTGCCGCTGCAGTTTAGCGGCAGCAATCTAGTCAAAAGTATTCGTTCGGGCACGCCGAAGGACAACCAGTCGCTGCGACTGGTTGTCGATTTAACGCAAAACGGCAAAACCCGTGCGGTGAAACAGCAAAGCGGTTCGGGTTATTCCGTCGTCTTTACCATTGATGCCGATGTGCCACCGCCGCCTCCGCCGCCAAAAGTAGTGGCAAAACGCGTGGAAACGCCTGCCGTCACCCCGCAGCCGATGCAAACCCAACCAACCGGGCGCAATCCCTTTAGCGGCAGCAACGATCGCATCACCAGCGTAACCAATAGCAATACGGAAGTTCGTCCTGCGGCGCAGGCTCAGGCGCGTCCGGCCTCCGGGGACAGTAGAGTCATTATCGCTATCGACGCCGGACATGGCGGGCAGGATCCTGGCGCGATTGGCCCTGGCGGTACTCAGGAGAAAAACGTCACCATCTCCGTGGCGCGTAAACTGCGTACCCTGCTCAATAGCGATCCGATGTTCAAGGCTGTGATGACCCGCGATGGCGATTACTTTATCTCGGTGATGGGGCGTTCGGACGTGGCGCGTAAACAAAACGCCAACTTCCTGGTGTCTATTCATGCAGACGCCGCGCCGAATCGCGATGCTACCGGTGCCTCTGTCTGGGTATTGTCCAACCGCCGCGCGAGCAGCGAAATGGCGGGCTGGCTTGAGCAGCACGAGAAACAGTCTGAGCTGTTGGGCGGCGCGGGCGATGTGCTGGCAAACAGTCAGTCTGACCCCTACCTGAGCCAGGCGGTGCTGGATTTACAGTTCGGCCATTCTCAGCGCGTCGGTTATGATGTCGCCAGCAGTATGATTACTCAACTTGCGCGCATTGGCGCACTGCATAAGCGCCATCCGGAACATGCCAGCCTCGGCGTGCTTCGTTCACCGGATATCCCGTCCGTGCTGGTTGAAACCGGGTTTATCAGTAACAACAGCGAAGAGCGTATGTTGGGCAGCGATGCGTACCAACAGCAGCTTGCGGAAGCGATCTACACGGGTCTGCGCAACTATTTCCTGGCGCACCCTCTGCAGTCTGCACCGCAGGGTGGCAGTGGACAAATGGCTAACGCCGCCGCGCCTGCAAGCGGATTGCTTAATTAAGGAGACTTCATGCCGATTCAGGTTTTGCCGCCACAGCTTGCGAACCAAATCGCCGCTGGCGAAGTGGTGGAACGCCCTGCGTCGGTGGTGAAGGAGCTGGTGGAAAACAGCCTTGATGCGGGTGCGACCCGTATCGATATCGATATTGAACGCGGCGGGGCTAAGCTCATCCGCATTCGCGATAACGGCGGCGGCATTAAAAAAGACGAACTGGCGCTGGCGCTGGCGCGTCATGCTACCAGTAAAATTGCCTCGCTTGACGATCTTGAAGCCATTATCAGCCTCGGTTTTCGTGGTGAAGCCCTTGCCAGCATTAGCTCCGTCTCCCGTTTACTGCTCACCTCGCGCACCGCCGAACAGCAGGAAGCCTGGCAGGCGTATGCGGAAGGCCGCGATATGGACGTGACCGTTAAACCGGCCGCCCATCCCGTTGGCGCCACCCTTGAAGTGCTGGACCTCTTCTATAACACCCCGGCGCGGCGCAAATTCATGCGCACCGAAAAAACCGAATTCGGCCATATCGATGAAGTCGTACGCCGTATCGCGCTGGCGCGTTTTGATGTCACCATCAATCTGAGCCATAACGGCAAGATGATGCGCCAGTACCGTGCGGTGAGCCAGGACGGGCAAAAAGAGCGTCGCCTGGGCGCGATTTGCGGCATGGCGTTTCTGGAGCAGGCGCTGGAGATCGAATGGCAGCATGGCGATCTGGCGCTGCGCGGCTGGGTGGCTGAGCCGACGGCGACAACCTCCGCATTTGCCGAAATCCAGTACTGTTACGTCAATGGCCGTATGATGCGCGATCGCCTGATTAACCACGCGATTCGCCAGGCCTGCGAAGACAAGCTCGGGGCGGATCAACAGCCTGCCTTCGTACTTTATCTTGAGATCGATCCCCATCAGGTTGACGTGAACGTCCACCCGGCAAAGCACGAGGTGCGTTTTCACCAGTCACGGCTGGTGCATGATTTTATCTACCAGGGTGTGTTGAGCGTGTTGCAACAGCAGACGGCAACCGCATTGCCGCTGGAAGACGAGCCCGCGCCGCGTCCGATACCGGAAAACCGCATCGCTGCCGGACGCAATCAGTTTGCCGAACCGTCGGTAATGCGCGAGCCAGCGCCGCGTAAGTCGGTTACTTCGGGGACATCTTCTTCTGCGGGGGCATCGCGGACACCATCATGGCCGAATGCGCAGCCGGGTTATCAGAAGCAGCAGGGGGCTTTGTACCGCCAGTTGCTGGAAACACCGGCTGCCGAGCGCAAAGTGGATACTGCGAAAGAGGTCGCTCCGGCGCTGGATGCACACAGCCAGAGCTTTGGTCGTGTGCTGACGATTGTGGCACCGGCATTTGCGCTACTCGAACGTGGCGGGCATCTTGCTCTACTGGCTTTGCCCGTGGCAGAGCGTTGGCTGAGACAAGCGCAGCTGGCACCGACCAACGGCCCGACCTGCGGGCAGCCATTACTGATTCCCGTGCGTTTAAAAGTCTTGCCGCAAGAAACGGCCGCGTTGAAACGTGCGCAGCCGGTACTGGCGGAAATGGGCGTTGAATTTGTGCCGGATGGTCAACATGTTACGATCCGCGCCGTGCCTTTACCCTTACGCCAACAAAATTTACAAATCTTGATTCCTGAACTGATAGGCTACCTGGCGCAGCAGACAGAGATTGATGCGATGAATGTTTCACACTGGCTGGCCCGCCATCTGGCGAGCGAGTACACCCAGTGGAATATGGCTCAGGCCATCAGCCTGCTTGCCGACGTCGAGCGTCTTTGTCCGCATCTGGTTAAGACCCCGCCGGATGGTTTGTTACAACCTGTTGATTTATCTATGGCGATGAACGCCCTGAAACATGAGTGATGTAAGTAAGGCTGGCCTGCCTAAGGCTATTTTTCTGATGGGGCCGACGGCCTCCGGTAAAACCGCGTTAGCCATTGAGTTACGTAAAGTTTTGCCAGTTGAGTTGATAAGCGTAGATTCCGCCCTTATCTATCAGGGGATGGATGTCGGTACGGCGAAGCCGAATGCCGACGAACTCCGGGCCGCCCCGCACCGGTTGTTGGATATTCTCGACCCGGCGCTGGCGTACTCCGCAGCTGATTTTCGCCGCGACGCGCTGGCCGCGATGGCGGAAATCACCGCAGCAGGGCGAATTCCCCTGTTGGTTGGCGGCACGATGCTCTACTTCAAGGCGCTGCTGGAAGGATTGTCTCCTTTGCCATCAGCGGATCCCGCGGTACGAGCCGACATTGAAAGACAAGCAGCAGAGCGTGGATGGGACGCGTTGCATCAGCAGTTACAGGCCATTGATCCTGTAGCCGCAGCGCGAATACATCCAAATGATCCGCAAAGGCTTTCCCGGGCACTGGAAGTTTTTTTCATTTCGGGTAAAACTTTAACAGATCTGACGCAAACGTCTGGAGATGCTCTGCCGTATCAGGTGCATCAGTTCGCCATCGCCCCGGCGAGCCGTGAACTGCTCCATCAGCGAATTGAGCAGCGTTTTCATCAGATGTTGGCTTCGGGTTTTGAAGCAGAAGTGCGGGCGCTTTTTGCTCGCGGAGATTTGCATACGGATATGCCTTCCGTTCGCTGTGTGGGTTATCGCCAGATGTGGTCTTATCTTGAAGGCGAAATTTCATACGACGAAATGGTTTACAGAGGTGTTTGCGCCACGAGGCAGTTAGCGAAGCGGCAAATAACCTGGTTGCGTGGCTGGGATGGCGTTCACTGGTTAGACAGTGAAAAGCCGCAAGAGTCATACAACGAAGTGTTACAGGTTATTGGTGCGATCGCGAATTGAATGTGTACAATCAAGTTGTATCGTGCGCAAAATTTTACGCAGTTTTCAGAACTCCCGGGTTCTAAGTACAAAACAAGCATATAAGGAAAAGATAGAATGGCTAAGGGGCAATCTTTACAAGATCCGTTCCTGAACGCACTGCGTCGGGAACGTGTTCCAGTTTCAATTTATTTGGTGAATGGTATCAAGCTGCAAGGGCAAATTGAGTCTTTCGATCAGTTCGTGATCCTGTTGAAAAACACGGTCAGCCAGATGGTCTACAAGCATGCTATTTCCACTGTCGTTCCGTCTCGCCCGGTTTCTCATCATAGCAACAACGCGGGTGGCGGCACTGGCAGTAACTACCATCACGGTAGCAATGCTCAGTCCTCTGCGCAGCAGGACAGCGAAGAAACCGAATAAGGTTGATGGCTGTTTTTCCATGTCGGGGAGCCAGGATTCTGAGTTCCCCGCTGGTATTTTAGGAGAGTTTACGCTTGTTTGACCGTTATGAAGCCGGTGAGCAGGCGGTGCTGGTACACATCTATTTTTCGCAAGACAAAGATATGGAAGATCTCCAGGAGTTTGAATCTCTGGTCTCTTCTGCCGGTGTCGAAGCAATGCAGGTGATTACTGGTAGCCGTAAAGCACCGCACCCTAAGTTTTTTGTAGGTGAAGGTAAGGCTGTCGAAATTGCGGAAGCCGTAAAAGCGACAGGGGCTTCTGTTGTTTTATTTGATCACGCATTGAGTCCGGCCCAGGAACGTAATCTTGAAGCGTTATGTGAATGCCGGGTTATCGACCGTACAGGTCTGATATTAGATATTTTCGCCCAACGTGCGCGTACCCATGAAGGTAAGCTGCAGGTTGAGCTGGCGCAGTTGCGCCATTTAGCGACGCGTTTAGTGCGTGGCTGGACCCACCTTGAAAGACAGAAGGGCGGGATTGGTTTGCGTGGCCCGGGTGAAACCCAGCTCGAAACCGACCGTCGTTTACTGCGTAATCGTATTATGCAAATCCTCTCGCGGCTTGAGAAAGTGGAAAAGCAGCGTGAACAGGGACGCCGCTCGCGCATGAAAGCGGATATTCCAACGGTGTCGCTGGTGGGGTATACCAACGCCGGCAAATCCTCCCTGTTTAATCAGATAACCGAGGCCCAGGTGTACGCGGCGGATCAGCTGTTCGCCACGCTGGACCCGACCCTGCGTCGCATTGATGTTGCTGACGTAGGTGAAACCGTGCTGGCGGATACCGTTGGGTTTATTCGCCATTTGCCACATGACCTGGTGGCGGCGTTTAAAGCGACGTTGCAGGAAACCCGGCAGGCAACGCTGTTGTTGCACGTGATTGACGCCGCCGATGTGCGTGTCGCGGACAACATCGACGCTGTGAATATTGTGCTCGAGGAAATCGACGCACATGAAATCCCGACGCTGCTGGTGATGAATAAGATCGATATGCTCGACGATTTTGAACCGCGTATCGACCGGGACGATGAAAATAAACCGATTCGGGTGTGGCTCTCTGCCCAGACCGGAGTCGGTGTACCACTGTTATTCCAGGCTTTAACAGAGCGGCTGTCTGGCGAGGTTGCGCAGCATACGTTGCGTTTGCCGGCAAAAGAAGGTCGTCTGAGAAGCCGTTTTTATCAGCTTCAGGCCATCGAAAAAGAGTGGATGGAGGAAGACGGGAGTCTGGGCATGCAGGTGCGTATGCCAATTGTGGACTGGCGTCGCCTCTGTAAACATGAACCGGCACTGGAAGACTACGTCGTCTGACCGGTTGGCCAGAAGGATTTTCCCCTTTTGGGGTACCCAAAATGAGTTGGGTTGCAACGAGGCAGCCCGAAGCATCAAGGGTAAAACCGCATAACAAATATGGAGCACATACATGGCGTGGAATCAGCCCGGTAACAACGGACAAGACCGCGACCCGTGGGGAAGCAGCAAACCAGGCGGCAACCCTGAGGGAAATGGAAACAAAGGCGGTCGCGATCAGGGTCCACCTGATCTGGATGATATCTTCCGTAAGCTGAGCAAAAAGCTCGGTGGTCTGGGCGGTGGCAAAGGCACCGGTTCAGGTGGCTCAAGCCAACAACCTTCTGGCCCGCGTGGCCACATTGGCGGGCGCATCGTCAGTATCGTCGCGGCGGCAGCCGTGATTATCTGGGCTGCCAGTGGGTTCTACACCATTAAAGAAGCGGAACGCGGCGTTGTGACCCGTTTCGGTAAGTTCAGCCATCTGGTAGAGCCAGGCCTGAACTGGAAACCGACCTTTATCGATAACGTGACGGCGGTAAACGTCGAATCTGTTCGCGAACTGGCGGCATCCGGCGTGATGTTAACCTCCGACGAAAACGTTGTGCGCGTTGAAATGAACGTGCAGTACCGCGTCACCGATCCTGAACGTTACCTGTACAGCGTGACCAGCGCGGACGACAGCCTGCGTCAGGCGACGGACAGTGCCTTGCGTGGCGTGATCGGTAAATACGTCATGGACCGCATTCTGACGGAAGGTCGTACCGTTATTCGTAGCGATACCCAGCGCGAGCTGGAAGAAACCATCAGACCGTACAACATGGGTATCACGCTGCTGGACGTCAACTTCCAGGCCGCGCGTCCACCAGAAGAAGTGAAAGCCGCCTTTGATGATGCGATTGCCGCACGTGAGAACGAGCAGCAATACATCCGTGAAGCGGAAGCGTACACCAACGAAGTGCAGCCGCGCGCAAACGGTCAGGCGCAGCGTATTCTGGAAGAAGCGCGTGCGTACAAGACCCAAACCATTTTGGAAGCCCAGGGTGAAGTGGCTCGCTTCGCAAAAATACTGCCTGAGTATAAAGCCGCACCGGAAATTACCCGTGAGCGTCTCTATATCGAGACCATGGAAAAAGTGTTGAGCCATACCCGCAAAGTACTGGTTAGCGACAACAAAAATGGCAACCTGATGGTTCTGCCGCTTGATCAGATGCTGAAAGGTGGCAATGCACCTGCGGCAAAGAGCGATAGCAGTGGCGCGAACAACCTTCTGCGCCTGCCGCCTGCGTCCTCTTCCGGTAGCAGCGGTGCGAGCAATTCATCGTCCACCAGTCAGGGCGACATCATGGACCAACGCCGCGCTAACGCGCAGCGTAACGACTACCAGCGTCAGGGGGAATAAGGATGCGTAAGTCAGTTATCGCGATAATCATCATCGTGCTGGTCGCGCTCTATACCTCAATTTTTGTGGTGAAAGAGGGCGAGCGGGGCATCTCCTTGCGCTTCGGTAAAGTGCTGCGTGACGATGAAAACAAACCGCGCGTATTCGAGCCTGGTTTGCACTTCAAACTGCCGTTTATCGAATCCGTGAAAACGCTCGACGCCCGTATCCAGACCATGGATAACCAGGCCGATCGTTTTGTGACGAAAGAGAAAAAAGACCTGATCGTTGACTCTTATATCAAGTGGCGCATCAGCGATTTTAGCCGTTACTACCTGGCAACCGGCGGTGGTGACGTGTCCCAGGCCGAAGTCCTGCTGAAACGTAAGTTCTCTGACCGTCTGCGTTCTGAAATTGGTAGTCTGGACGTAAGAGACATCGTTACCGACTCCCGTGGTCGCTTAACGCTGGAAGTCCGTGACGCGCTGAACTCCGGTTCTGCGGGTACAGAAGATGAAGTCGCTACGCCAGCAGCGGACGACGCGATCGCCAAAGCGGCACAGCGTGTTGCAGCGGAAACCAACGGTAAAGTGCCGGTGGTGAACCCGAACAGTATGGCGGCGCTGGGTATTGAAGTAGTCGACGTACGGATCAAACAGATCAACCTGCCAACCGAAGTTTCGGAAGCGATCTTCAACCGTATGCGCGCCGAGCGTGAAGCGGTTGCCCGTCGTCACCGTTCTCAGGGTCAGGAAGAGGCGGAAAAACTGCGCGCGGCGGCAGATTACGAAGTGACGAAGACACTGGCGGAATCTGAGCGCCAGGGCCGTATCCTGCGCGGTGAAGGTGATGCCGAAGCGGCGAAACTGTTTGCTGATGCCTTTAGTCAGGATCCCGACTTCTACGCCTTTATTCGTAGCCTGCGTGCTTACGAAAATAGCTTCCAGAGCAACCAGGATGTGATGGTGCTCAGCCCGGATAGCGATTTCTTCCGTTACATGAAGACACCGACTTCCGCGACACGTTAAACTGACACTATCGGTTTCGACGTAAAAACCACCGGCCCACCAGGGCGGTGGTTTTCTTTTTATAAGGACAAAAATGAACACAACAATCTGGCTGGCACTGGCTCTCGTTTTGGTCTTTGAGGGGTTAGGCCCGATGCTCTACCCACGCGAATGGCGTCGTATGATCGCTACGATGAGCACTCTTCCGGATAATGTTTTACGTCGCTTTGGTGGGGGTCTTGTGGTCGCAGGTATCGTTATCTACTACATGTTGAGGAAAACGATTGGCTGATCAAAAAACGGTCGAAATTGCCTGAAATTGGGTACAAAAAGTGCTGTATATCTGAAAATCCGATGGTAGAATCCATTTTTAAGCAAACGGTGATTTTGAAAAATGGGTAACAACGTCGTCGTACTGGGCACCCAATGGGGTGACGAAGGTAAAGGGAAGATTGTTGATCTTCTGACTGAACGTGCTAAATATGTGGTTCGCTACCAGGGCGGTCACAACGCAGGCCATACTCTCGTAATCAACGGTGAAAAAACCGTCCTCCATCTGATTCCATCAGGCATCCTCCGCGAAAACGTCGTCAGCATCATCGGTAACGGTGTTGTGCTGTCTCCGGCTGCGCTGATGAAAGAGATGAAAGGTCTGGAAGACCGTGGTATCCCGGTTCGTGAACGCCTGCTGTTGTCCGAAGCATGCCCGCTGATCCTTGACTACCACGTCGCACTTGATGTGGCACGTGAGAAAGCGCGCGGCGCGAAAGCTATCGGTACGACTGGTCGTGGTATCGGGCCTGCTTATGAAGACAAAGTGGCTCGTCGCGGTCTGCGCGTTGGCGACCTGTTTGATAAAGCGACCTTTGCTGACAAACTGAAAGAAGTGATGGAATATCACAACTTCCAACTGGTGAATTTCTATAAAGCAGAAGCCGTTGACTACCAGAAAGTGCTGGACGATGTGATGGCGATTGCCGACATCCTGACAGCGATGGTCGTTGATGTTTCCGATCTGCTGGATCAGGCGCGTCAGCGCGGCGACTTCGTGATGTTCGAAGGCGCGCAGGGTACGCTGCTGGATATCGACCACGGTACCTATCCGTACGTGACCTCGTCTAACACCACCGCAGGTGGCGTGGCGACCGGTTCTGGCCTTGGCCCGCGTTACGTTGATTACGTACTGGGTATCATCAAAGCCTACTCCACTCGCGTGGGTGCAGGTCCATTCCCGACTGAACTGTTCGATGACATCGGCGAGTTCCTGTGCAAACAGGGTAACGAATACGGTGCAACCACCGGTCGTCGTCGTCGTACCGGCTGGCTGGACGCCGTTGCAGTCCGTCGTGCTGTGCAGATCAACTCCCTGTCTGGCTTCTGTCTGACCAAACTGGACGTCCTGGACGGCCTGAAAGAAGTGAAGATCTGTGTTGCTTACCGTATGCCGGATGGTCGTGAAGTCACCACCACTCCGCTGGCGGCGGACAACTGGGAAGGTATTGAGCCGATTTATGAATCCATGCCGGGCTGGTCTGAATCGACCTTTGGCGTGAAAGAGCGTAGCGGGTTACCGCAGGCGGCGTTGAATTACATCAAACGTATTGAAGAACTTACTGGCGTGCCGATCGATATTATCTCTACCGGTCCGGACCGCACAGAAACCATGATCCTGCGCGACCCGTTCGACGCGTAATGATCCAGGGGGCTTGCCTGGCAGGCCCCTCTCTTCCTGCTTTTTTCCCCTCAGTTCAAATAAATTAGCTGCATTCCTGCTGGCTGGTTTATCATCAATAGAGTCAATACCTGTAGGTATATCACCTTTCTCCCTTTACTGAGGTAGATGTGCAGTTAACAAGCTTTACGGATTACGGATTACGTGCGCTGATATACATGGCCTCCTTGCCGGAAGGAAAAATGACCAGCATTACCGAGGTCACTGATATCTATGGTGTGTCCCGTAATCATATGGTCAAAATAATCAATCAACTTAGTCGTGAAGGTTACGTTGACGCCGTGAGAGGAAAAAACGGCGGCATTCGCCTTGGTCGGGCGGCGAAAGACATCTGTATTGGCGATGTCGTGCGTGATCTGGAGCCACTGGCGCTGGTTAACTGCAGCAGTGAATTTTGCCATATCACTTCCGCCTGCCGCCTCAAGCGGGCGCTTTCTAAGGCCGTGCAAAGTTTTCTCAAGGAGCTGGATAACTACACGCTGGCCGATTTGGTTGAAGAGAATCAACCGCTTTACAAATTATTGCTGGTGGACTGAAAAAATCGCCATCAGAGATGACAACGGAGGAACCGCTATGTCACACGATCCTTTCCTGGAACGCGAAGCTGAAAAATACACAAACCCCATCCCCAGCCGCGAATTTATCCTCGAACATTTAACCAAACGCGAAAAACCGGCCAGCCGTGAAGAGCTGGCGGTTGAACTCAATATTGAAGGCGAAGAGCAAAACGAAGCACTGCGCCGCCGCCTGCGCGCCATGGAGCGTGACGGGCAACTGGTCTTTACCCGCCGCCAATGCTACGCCCTGCCGGAACGCCTCGATCTGCTGAAAGGCATGGTCATTGGTCACCGCGACGGTTACGGCTTCCTGCGTGTTGAAGGCCGTAAAGACGATCTGTATCTCTCCAGCGAACAGATGAAAATGTGCATGCACGGCGACCAGATCCTGGCCCAGCCGTTGGGTGCCGACCGTAAAGGCCGCCGCGAAGCACGCGTTGTCCGCATTCTGGAGCCGAAAACCGGCCAGATTGTGGGCCGTTACTTCACCGACGCCGGCGTGGGCTTTGTAGTCCCGGACGACAGTCGCATGAGTTTCGACATCCTGGTGCCGCCGGAAGAGACAATGGGCGCGCGCATGGGCTTTGTGGTGGTGGTCGAACTGACCCAGCGCCCAACCCGCCGCACCAAAGCTATCGGTAAAATCGTTGAAGTGCTGGGCGACAATATGGGTACGGGTATGGCCGTCGATATGGCGCTGCGTACCCATGAAATCCCGTACGTCTGGCCGCCAGCGGTGGAAAAACAGATTTCCGGCCTGAAAGAGCAGGTGCCGGAAGAGGCCAAAGTGGGCCGTCTGGATCTGCGTTCATTACCGCTGGTCACCATTGACGGCGAAGACGCGCGAGACTTTGATGACGCCGTGCACTGCGAGAAAAAACGCGGCGGCGGCTGGCGCCTGTGGGTGGCCATCGCTGACGTCAGCTACTACGTCCGTCCGGGCACGCCGCTGGACGGTGAAGCCCGTAGCCGTGGCACCTCGGTCTACTTCCCGTCGCAGGTGGTGCCGATGCTGCCGGAAGTGCTCTCTAACGGCCTTTGCTCGCTCAACCCGCAGGTTGACCGTCTGTGTATGGTCTGCGAAATGACCATCTCCGCCAAAGGACGTCTGACTGGCTTTAAATTCTACGAAGCGGTGATGAGCTCTCATGCCCGTCTGACCTACACCAAGGTCTGGCATATGCTGCAGGGCGATCAGGAACTGCGCGAGCAGTACGCGCCGCTGGTGCCGCACATTGAAGAGCTGCATAACCTCTACAAAACGCTGGACGTCGCTCGCGCTGAGCGCGGTGGCATCTCCTTTGAGAGCGAAGAGGCGAAGTTCATCTTCAATGCCGAGCGCCGTATTGAGCGTATCGAGCAGACCCAGCGTAACGACGCCCACAAGTTGATTGAAGAGTGCATGATTTTGGCGAACATCTCCGCGGCGCGTTTTGTGGAGAAAGCCAACGAACCTGCGTTGTTCCGTATTCACGACAAGCCGACGACCGAAGCGATTACGTCTTTCCGTACCGTTCTGGCTGAGTTGGGCCTCGAACTGCCGGGCGGTAACAAGCCTGAGCCGGCGGATTATGCCAAGCTGCTGGAATCCATCGCCGATCGTCCTGACCACGAGATGCTGCAAACCATGCTGCTGCGCTCCATGAAACAGGCGGTCTACGATCCCGAAAACCGCGGCCACTTCGGCCTGGCGCTGCAATCTTATGCGCACTTTACCTCTCCGATCCGCCGTTACCCGGACCTGTCCCTGCACCGCGCCATCAAGTATCTGTTGGCGAAAGAGCAGGGCCATAAAGGCAACAGCACCGAAACTGGCGGGTATCACTACAGTCTGGAAGAGATGCTGCAACTCGGCCAGCACTGTTCGATGACCGAACGCCGCGCTGATGAAGCGACCCGTGAAGTCTCTGACTGGCTGAAATGCGACTTTATGCAGGATCAGGTGGGTAACACCTTCCCTGGTGTGATCGCCAGTGTCACCGGCTTTGGTTTCTTTGTGCGTCTGGACGATCTGTTTATCGACGGTCTGGTACACGTCTCCACGCTGGATAACGACTACTATCGCTTCGACCAGGTTGGCCAGCGTCTGATTGGCGAATCGGGCGGCCAGACCTACCGTCTGGGCGACAAAGTGCAGGTTCGCGTGGAAGCGGTCAACATGGATGAGCGCAAAATCGACTTCTCGCTGATCTCCAGCGAACGCGGCCCGCGTAATGTGGGGAAAACCGCGCGCGAGAATGCGAAGAAAGGCAACGGCGCTAAACCAGCAGGCAAGCGTCGTCAGACCGGTAAGAAAGTGAATTTCGAGCCGGACAGCGCGTTTCGTAAAGCCAAAGACCCCGCGAAGCCTAAGAAAGAAAAAAGCATGAAAAAACCGTCGGCGAAGACGCAAAAAATCGCCGCCGCGACCAAAGCAAAACGTGCCGCGAAAAAGAAAGCGGCTGAATAAGCAGCGCTGAAATAGCTCTAAATAACCCCTCTCATTGCAGAGGGGTTATTCTTTTTTAACGTAATATATTCCCGCCTATAATAGAAATAGCCCTCCGGACGTTTATTTCCCTGCTTAGCAATATTGTGAGAATCGATATCTGGTATTGGTGATTAGCCGCCAGAATCAGATGTGTATAGTGACTCCCATCAGTTATTCGCTTATTTAGCAAGGAGTCGTTATGCACCTGGCGCGTTTTCCCCGACTTTCACTCGGCCATTTTCCAACACCTTTAGAACCTCTGGATAATCTCTCCGCTTTACTCGGTGGTCCGAAAATATGGATTAAGCGCGATGATGCAACCGGGCTTGCCAGCGGAGGAAATAAAACCCGCAAGCTGGAATTTCTGCTGGCCGATGCGCTGGAGAAAAAAGCCGATGTGATCATTACCCAAGGGGCGACGCAATCTAACCATGTGCGCCAGACCATTGCCGGGGCGGCGAAACTCGGCCTTGCAGCGAAAGTGCTGCTGGAAAAACGCGTGACCGATTTTGGCGAAGACTATCAGCGTTCCGGCAACGTGTTGCTCGATGATTTACTGGGCGGCGAAATTGTTGCTCATCTGCCTGGCGGTACCGATATGCAGAAGGCGATGGAAGAGTATGCCGCTGAACTGCGCGAGAAAGGGCATAACCCCTATGTGATCCCCGGCGGTGGCTCCAACCCCATCGGTGCCCTGGGCTACGTAGCCTGCGCTGAAGAGCTGCTCTACCAGTCTTCGCAGCTACGCTTGCGTATCGATCATGTGGTTCACGCCACTGGCAGCACCGGGACGCAGGCCGGGCTGGTCGCCGGATTTACCGCCACCAACAGCCAGGTTCCGGTGCTGGGCATCAGTGTGCGCGCACCGAAGGTGAAACAGGAAGAGAACGTCTGGAATCTGGCTTCGCGCACCCTGGCGCTGCTGGGCGTGGCGGGTGAATTACCCCGCGAAGACGTTGTCGCTAACAGTGACAATGTGGGTGATGGCTACGGCCTGCCGACCGAAAGTATGCTGGAAGCGCTGACCCTGTTTGCCCGCCACGAAGGGATTCTGCTCGACCCGGTTTATTCCGGGAAAGGTGCGGCCGGGCTTATTGACCTCATCCGTAAAGGCCATTTCCGCAAGGATGAGAACGTGGTGTTCATCCACACGGGCGGGTCTGTCGGCCTGTTCGGCTATCGTCAGGTTCTGGAGGCTCATGCCCGTCATGGCTAAGCCTTTTTTACTCGGTGTGCTGGGTGGCATGGGGCCGCTCGCCACCCTCGATTTTCAACAAAAATTGCTCGACGCCACGCCCGCAGAACGCGACCAGCATCACCTGCCTTCGGTGGTATGGAATGTGCCGCAGATTGCCGACCGGCAAAAGGCGCTGGCCGGCACGGGCCCATCGCCGCTGCCCCAGTTGCTGCATGGCATTGAGAAACTTAATCAGGCAGGGGCGAGCCATATTGTCATTCCCTGCAACACCGCGCACCACTGGTATCCGCAACTGAGCGAAGCCAGCGAGGCACCGATTCTGCACATTGTTGATGCCACCGTCGACGCGTTGCTTCGGGCGCCTAAAAAGCCCCAGCGAGTGGGCATTATCGCCACTAAAGGGACGCTCGATGCCGGCTGGTTTCAGCAGCGTCTGGCAGAACAGGGCATTGAATCCATCACCCCAAATGAAGACGAACTGGCGGAATGGTTTGTGCCCGGCTGCTACGCCGTGAAGCGCGGCAAGCTGGCAGAAGGCGGCGAACTGCTCTCTTTACAGGCGCTGGCACTGATGGCGCGGGGCGCGCAGCAACTGGTGCTGGCGTGTACGGAAGTCCCGGTGGCGCTGCGGTCTGTCGATGCGCCGTTCCTCTCTCTCACGCATGACCCGGCACACTCTCTGGCTGAACGATGTTCCCGCCTCTGGCAGGACTATCGCCTCACTCACCAGGCATAAATCAACACGCTTTTATTGACCCTTTTCTCCCGCTTATGCCGGAGACATGAACTGCATTCACCGCAAGGAAAACACAATGAAAAAAACGCTCGGAGTCTTACTCGCCGCAACCAGCCTGTGGGCCAATATCAGTATGGCTGCCACCCCTTCAGAAGTGCGCGTCGCCTATAGCGGCGGCTCTCAGGTATTAATGCTCGCCAAAGCCGATGGCTCTTTAGATAAAGCCTTAAACACCCAGGTAAAATGGGTGCAATTTGCCTCCGGTGCCGACGCGCTGAATTATTTCGCCAGCAACGCGATTGATATTGCCAATTTCGGTTCCAGCCCGGCGACTGCCGGTATTGTGCGCAAACTCCCGGTGGAAATAATTGGTGTCTCCGGCGTGATTGCCAGCTATGAGCGTTTAATTGGCAAAGACGGCATCAACAATATTAAAGATATTGAAGGCAAACGCGTTGGTTATCCGCCAAATTCCACCGCGCAATATGCGCTGGAAGCGGCAATCAGCGTCAATAAACTGGACCGCAGCAAAATTACTTTGCTGCCGCTGCGCCCGGCTGAGATGGTCGCAGCCTGGAAACGTGGCGACATTGACGCCGGTTATGTCTGGGCGCCGTTTGCTCAGGAGCTGGAATCCTCCGGCGGTCACCAGGTCTTCGCCACCAAAGACCTACAAAAAGATGGCTACCTGATTTACAACAACTACGTGGTACGTAAAGCCTTTGCCGAACAGTACCCGGAAGCGGTAAGCGCCTTCCTGCGCGTGCATCAGCAGAAAGTCGACGAATTCAAGAAAGACCCGGAAAGCGCTGCCGCCATTGTCGCGAAAGAAGTCGGTGCACCGGTCACTACCGCCGCTAATACCCTGGGTGGGCTGGAATATCCGACGCTTGCCGAGCAAGGCACTGCGGCCTGGCTGGGTAACGGTACCGACACCACCCACAGCGGCATCGGCAAAGCGCTGACCAAAACCTCCAACTTCCTTGCTGGCATTGGTGAAATCCGTCAACGGGATATCCCACAAAACTGGGATGCCGCGATTAACTCCCGTTACATCCGCGACGCGGCGGCAAAATGAGAGTAAGTCAGCATATCGCCATCAGCGTGCTGTCGGTGGTGGCCTTCTTTGCACTCTGGCAACTGGCGGCCACCCGGCAATGGGTGGACCCGCTGCTGTTGCCCTCGCTGACGGATATTGGCATCACGGCAGAAGAACTGCTGGCCGACGGTTACCGCCAGGTGCCGCTGTGGCAGCACGTGGCGGTGAGTCTGGCCCGTGCCATGAGCGCCTTCTCGGTGGCGATTATTCTGGGCATCCCGCTCGGGCTGCTGATGGGACTTTCGCCCGGCCTGTCCGCTGTGCTTAACCCGTTTGTCCAGTTCTTGCGCCCGTTACCGAAAATCGCGCTAATCCCATTGGCGGTGGTCTGGCTGGGGATTGGTGAGGCGTCGAAATTCTTCCTGATCTTTATCGCCACCTTCCTGAGTGTGGTGGTGGGAGCGTCGGCGGCGGTGGAGCGCATCGGGCGGGCGCGGATTCGCGTGGCCCAGACGCTGGGGGCATCAAAAGGGCAGATTTTCCTGCGCGTCGTGTTGCCGGACGCGCTGCCGGATCTCTTTACCACCGTCAGGCTCTCCATCGGCATTGGCTGGACGTCACTGATTGCCGCCGAGATGGTGGCCGCCAGTTCCGGCCTCGGCTGGATGGTGATTAACGCCAGCTCTTACTTACGTACCGATATCGTCATGCTCGGCATTCTGCTGCTGGGCGGGACGGGCTATTTACTGGATTTGATCCTGCTGGGACTGCAACGCCTGTTTGTCCCGTGGGCGGGGAAAGAATAATGAGTGCCATTGCATTGGAAAACGTCTCCCTCTCGTTTGCCGCCAAACCGCAGCCGTTTACTGTGCTGGAGGAGATCAATCTCACCCTCGATAAAGGGGAGTTTGTGGTGCTGCTGGGGCCATCGGGCTGCGGCAAATCCACCATTCTCAATCTGGTCGCCGGGTTTACCAAACCCGACAGCGGGCGCGTGCTGGCGACCGGCAAACTGGTGCAGCAGCCGGGGCCGGAGCGCGGCATGATTTTTCAGCAGCCGAACCTGTTTCCGTGGCTGTCGGTGCTGGACAACGTCACCTTTGGTCCGCGTCTGGGCCGTTATCAAAAAGAAGAGGTCAATGCGCGAGCGCTGGACTGGCTCAATCGCGTGGGCCTGAAAGGCTTTGAGCAACATGCACCGTGGCAGCTTTCCGGCGGCATGAAGCAGCGTGTGGCACTGGCCCGTGCCTGGCTGCCGGGGCCGAAAGTGCTGCTGCTGGATGAGCCTTTCGGTGCGCTGGATGCGCAAACCCGCCTGATGATGCAGGAACTGCTGCGCGAAGCGTGGCTTGCCATCGGCACTACGCTGCTGTTTGTCACTCATGACGTGGAAGAGGCTCTGTTTCTCGCTGACCGCATCCTGGTGATGTCGGCGAAACCCGGAAAAATCGTCGAAGAGATTGTCCTGCCTTTTGGCCGCGAACGCGATATCGAAACGCTGGTGGAGCATCCGCGCTACGGCGAAATCAAGCAACACGTCTTACACCGCGTGCGCCAGGAGACGAAACGCCATTTAGGTTAACCCCTTGTTCCCGGTGTCGGGAATGAATCAACTGTCATCACTGAGGTGGAAGCAATGAGCACAAGCGAATTACGAGACCGTCTGGAAGAGAGCATTGATCAGTACCGCGATGAGTATGTGGCGATAGCCAAAGATATTCATGCCCATCCCGAAACCGGGAATAACGAATACTACGCCAACGGCGTGCTGACCCGGCTGCTGGAAAAGCACGGTTTTACTGTCACTTCTAACGTCGCCGGGCATGAAACCGCGTTCTACGCCGTGAAAGAGAGCGGCAAGCCCGGCCCGACCATCGCCTATCTGGCGGAATACGATGCGCTGATCGACATCGGTCACGCCTGCGGGCACAACATCATTGGCGTCACCAGCATTGCGGCGGCAGTGGCGCTCAGTCAGGTGCTGGAGCAAACCGGCGGCAAAGTGGTGGTGCTCGGCACTCCGGCGGAAGAGGGCGGACTGCGCGGTAAGGGTGGGCCGAACGGCAATGTGAAGGCCCGCTTTGTCGAACACGGTTTCCTGGATGATGTGGATGTGGCGCTGATGGTCCATCCGGCTGGCAAAACCCGGCTGTCTGGCCCGTCGCTTGCCAACAACCATCTCTATTTCCATTTCTACGGCAAGCCATCGCACGCGGGCAGTTCGCCGCATAAAGGCGTTAACGCGCTGGATGCGCTGGTGTTGCTCTACAACGGCATCAGCGTGCTGCGCCAGCAACTGCCGGACGGCATTCGCGTTCACGGCATTATCACCAACGGCGGCCAGGCCCCGAACGTTATTCCTGAGTACGCCTCCGCCCACTACTACATTCGCGCCCATACCCGTGAAGAGGTGCTGGCGCTGGAGCCACGTATTCGTGCCATTGCCGAGGGTGTGGCGCTGGCAACGGGGACGACGGTGAAGATTGAGCACCAGGTCGGCCCGCGTGATTTCAATATCAACCACACCCTGAACGGCGTGCTGCTCGACGAGTTCACCGCTGCGGGCGAGGACGTTGAACTGAAAGAGAAAGAGGGGCTGGGTTCAACGGATGCGGGCGACATCAGTCATGCGGTACCGACCGGGCACCCCTATATCAAAATCGGCCCGGACGACCTGATTGGTCATACCGTGGAATTCCGCGAAGCGGCGAACTCGGTGAAAGGCTACGAAGCGCTGGTGACTGGCGCGCAGGTGCTGGCCCGTACCGGTCTGCGTTTGTTGACCGACGCGGTGCTGTTGCAGGAAACCAAAGATGAATTCGCCGGGCGCAGCACTGCGACTCAGGCCGCCTGATACCCGACTGGAGCCACGACATAATGAAAATGCTGTTTTCTGCCGCCGCGCTGATGCTGGCGGCGGTTTTACCTCTGGGGAATGCGCAGGCGGAAACCGTTAACCGTAACGCCACGCTCAATATTGCCTATGGCAACCGTCCAGGCACGCTGGATCCATACCTGACCACCAACAACGCGACCTCGGATGTGGATCGTCATATCTTCGAGACGCTGTTTACCATCAACGCCCGCTATGAGCCGGTGCCGGAGCTGGTGCAGAGCTACACCCTGAGTGACGATCGTAAAACCTACACCTTTGTGCTGCGTGACGGCATTCACTTCCATGACGGTCAACTGCTCACCGCCGACGACGTAGTGGCCTCCATGAACCGCTGGCTCACCGTGTCGACCCAGGGTAAGGCCAACCTGCCGGGCGTGCAGTTCAACAAAGTGGACGACAAGACCGTCACCTTTACCCTGCCAGCCCCATCGCTGATTACCCTCAACGTGCTGGCGGATGTGAAAAACATCGCCGCGATTATGCCGAAACGCATTATCGACGAGGCCAACAGCAGCAAAAAACCGGTCACTGAGTTGATTGGTACCGGGCCGTACAAGCTGGCGGAATTCAAAGCGGGTGATTATCTGCATCTCACCCGTTACGACCAGTATGTGTCGCGTTCTGAACCTGCCAGCGGGCTGTCCGGGCAGAAAAAAGCCGACGTCAAAGACATCTGGTTCCGCTATATCACCGATGAATCCACCCGTCTGGCCGGAGCGATGACCGGGGAGTATGACCTGGTGTTCCAGTTGCCGAAGGACAACATCGATACCCTCGCCAGCGCGCCGGGCATTTCGCTGTTTGAACCGCAAAGTGGCGGGTCGCTGATTACCTATCTGTTCAACAAACATCAGGGGCCGTTTGCCAACGTGAAGCTGCGTCAGGCGTTTAACCTGGCGCTGGATGTGCATCAAACGCTGCTGGCGGGCTACAGCGATCCGCGTTTCTTCAAAGAGGGGCCGTCGCTGGGCTTCCCTGATCAGGTGGACTGGTACAGCGATGCCGGTAAGCCGTACTGGAATCAGCATAAGCTGGAGGAAGCACGCAAGCTGGTGCAGGAGTCGGGTTACAAAGGTGAAGAGGTGGTGATCATCGCCACCAAAGAGTATGCCGAGCTGTATAATCTGGCGATCGTCGCCCAGCAGGTGCTCAAGCAGATTGGCGTGAAATCCCGTCTGGATGTTTACGACTGGCCGACGGTGCTGCAACGCCGCCAGGATCCGAAGAACTTTGATCTCTGCGCGCTCGAGTTCACCATGCGCCAGGTCTTGCATCAGTATCCGTTCCTCGATTCTCGCGCCAAATTCCCGGGTCTGAGCGACAGTCCGGAAATTGACGGTGTGCTGGATGAGATTAAACAGGCCGCGACCCTGAAAGAGACCCGACCGCTGGTGGACAAACTCAACGTGCTGCTCTGGCAGTACCTGCCGGTGATTGTGCTGGGCCGTACCACGCCGGACGCGGTGGCGATCAAAAACAACGTTAAAGGTTACCAGGATCTGAGCGGGCCGATTCTGTGGAACCTGAGCGTGACGCAACCCTGACGGGAGAAGGCGATGAAACGGTATCTCTTTCACCGCCTGCTGGCGCTGCTGCCGGTCCTGCTGGTGGTCTCGGTGGTGGTGTTCTGTCTGATTCATCTTGCGCCGGGGGATCCGGCGCTGGTGATCCTTGGCAACGATGCCAGTCCGGCTGACATTGCCACCATGCGCCAGCAGATGGGGCTGGACAGGCCGCTGCTGGTGCAGTTTGTCAGTTGGTTTGGCGGCATCTTAGCGGGGGATCTCGGCCATTCGCTGTTTCTCAACACCAGCGTGATGGCCCTCTTTTTGCAGCACCTGACCCCAACGCTTGCACTGGCACTTTATGCCCAGGCGATTGCGCTGGCACTGGGGCTGGCTGGTGGAGTGGTGAGCGCCTGGCAGCACGGCGGTGTGGTCGACAAAGCCATTCGCGCGCTGGCGACGTTCGGTATGTCAGTCCCCGGTTTTCTGCTGGGGTTGTTCCTGATTTTCTTTTTTGCCGTACAGCTGCGCTGGTTTCCGGTGGTGGGCTACCGTTCCACCAACGACTCGCTGTTGTTGAATATCTGGTATCTCACGCTGCCCGCCATCGCACTGGGGCTGCGCATTGCGGCACTTATCGCGCGGATGACCCGGGCGGTGATGCTCGATGTGATGCAGGAGCACTTTATCAATACGGCACGGGCGAAAGGGGTGCCGGAACGGCGGGTCCTGCTACGTCACACGTTACGCAATGCCCTGATCCCCATTTTGACCATCTGCGGTGAGTCCTTTGCCTCGTTAGTCACCGGGACGATCGTTATCGAAAGTGTGTTCGGCATTCCGGGCGTCGGATCGCTGATTGTTGATTCGATCGAGCGGCGCGACGTGACGGTGATTCAGGGCGTGGTGCTGCTGATTACCGTTTGCTACGTGCTGGTTAATCTGGCGGTGGATCTGCTGAGTTATTTGGCCGATCCGCGTTTGTCAGTCGAAGGGGAACGCCGCTAATGATGAGCAAAAACCCCGGTGTATGGCTCTGGCCAGCGCTGTTGCTGGCGATTGTACTGCTGTCGTTTTTTGCCAGCGCCATCAGCCCGTTTGATCCTTACAGCATCGATCCGCTGAGCCGCCTGAAACCGCCATCGTTACAACATTGGTTCGGTACCGATAATTTTGGCCGCGATCTCTTTGTGCGCGTGGCGCTGGCGGTGCGAGTGTCACTGTTGGTCGGGGCGGCGGTAGCGCTGATTGCTGGTGTGACCGGGCTGATTATCGGCTTGCTGTGCGCCTGGTACCGCCCGGTCGACAGCATACTGATGCGCGTCTGCGACGGGTTGTTCGCGTTTCCGTCCCTGCTGCTGGCGATTGCGATTGTCGGCGTGCTGGGGCCAAAAATTGGCAATGTGGTGCTGGCGCTCTCGCTGGTCTATGTGCCGTCGATTGCCCGTGTGATTCGCGGGACGGCGATGGTTATCAAAGAAAAGAACTTTATTGAAGCGCTACGGGCGCAGGGGGCGTCGGCTTCGCGCATCATCTGGCTACACCTGCTGCCTAACGTGATATCGCCGTTTATCGTGCAGGTGAGTTGGGTATTTTCCGTGGCCATTCTCACCGAAGCGGCGCTCAGTTTTCTTGGCTCCGGCGTGCCGCCGCCGATGCCCAGCCTCGGCAACCTGCTGCTGGAGGGCAAAGCGGTGATCTTTACCGCCTGGTGGATGACCTTCTTCCCGGGCGTAGCCATCGTGCTGCTGATCCTTGGGTTGAACATTATTGGTGACGATCTGCGTGACAGCGCCGATCCGGCCTTAAAGCCGCTGCCGCGCCGCGTGCTGCGCCTGCTCAAACAGGGAGGACGTCATGGCTGAGGCACTGCTACAGGTTAAACAACTCGAGGTAAATTTCGCGACGCGTCAGGGTGTGATTTCCCCGGTGCGTGGCGTCTCCTTTGAGGTTCATGCCCATGAAACCCTGGGCATTATCGGTGAGTCCGGTTGCGGCAAAAGTGTTACCGCACAGGCGCTGATGGGGCTGCTTTCACCTCGCACCACGCGGGTTGAAGGCGAAGTGGTGCTGACAGGTGAGGCGCTACACACGCTTTCTGCCAGGGCTCGCCGCCAGCGCAGTGGCCGTGACATGGCAATGATTTTCCAGGACCCGCTCGCCAGCCTTAACCCGGTGATGACCATCGCAGAGCAGATTGCCGAAATTTTGCGTCTGCATACCACGCTTAATCGTCGCCAGCGGCAGGAAAAAATCCTCCATTTGCTTGAACAGGTGGGCATTGCCGATCCTGCCCGCTGCGCTGTTGCCTGGCCGCATGAACTTTCCGGCGGGATGCGTCAGCGAGTGATGATAGCCATGGCAATTGCCACTTCGCCTTCACTGCTGATTGCCGATGAACCCACTACCGCACTGGATGCCACCATTCAGGCGCAGATTCTGGATTTGCTCGATGAGATCAAACAGCAAACCGGAATGGGCATTGTCTTCATCACCCATGACCTGAGCGTGGTGGCGCGTCTATGCCAGCGTGTTGTTGTGCTGTATGCCGGGCAGGTGGTGGAAGAGACCGACGTACACACGCTCTTCTCTGCACCACGTCACCCTTACACTCGCGCCCTGCTGGCGGCACGCCCGTCGACGGATAACACTCCCAAAACGCCGCTCGCCGAAATCCGCGGACAGGTGCCTTCGTTGCATGATTTACCGGGCGGCTGTACCTATGCTGACCGCTGCCCACTGGCGCAACCGCGCTGTCGAGCCCAGCCGCCGGTGCTGCGTCGGGTGAACGGTGGACATCACCATGTGCGCTGCTGGCGTGCCGATGAACTGGAGGGGTAATACGATGACGACACCACTTTTAGCGGTGAAAAATTTATCCAGAACCTTTCATCGTCGCGGGCAGAGCGTGCAGGCGGTGGATAACATCAGTTTCTCGATTAACGTCGGGGTAACCTGGGCGCTGGTGGGGGAATCCGGCAGCGGTAAAAGTACCACCGGACGACTGATTCTGGGCCTTACCCCGGCATCAGGCGGTGAAGTCTGGTTTGAAGGGCAATCGCTGTTGGGGCAAGGTGCCGGGCAGTGGCGGCAGGTGCGTCGGGAAATGCAGATGATTTTCCAGGACCCGCTCTCGTCGCTCGACCCGAAGCGCAGTATTGGCTACAGCTTGGAAGAGCCGCTTATCATCCACGGTATACCCAACCGCAAAGCGCAGGTTGCAGACATGCTGGAGCATGTGGGGCTGCGACCGCAGGACGCCGCGCGCTATCCCCATGAGTTTTCCGGCGGTCAGCGGCAGCGCATCGGTATTGCCAGGGCGTTGATTCTTAAACCGAAGCTGATTATTTGCGATGAGCCGGTCTCGGCGCTGGACGTGTCGATTCAGTCGCAAATCCTTAATTTATTAATGTCACTCCAGCGTGAGTACGGTCTGGCCTATCTGTTTATCTCCCACGATTTAAACGTGGTGCGCCACATTGCCGATCACGTCGGCGTGATGCACCGGGGCAAGCTGGTGGAACAGGGGGAGAGCGAGCGCATCTTCACTCAGCCCGCGCAGGAATACACCCGCTATCTGCTGAATGCGAGACTACCTGAATACCCGGTCACGCAAGGTGATAGACGCGCGGTGGTGAACGGTTGAACGTTCAGCAGTCGATTTGCAGGCTTTGTCGGTTATAATGTGGCGATGTGAATGTCTCACAGCCCATTCAACCCGGCGATATCGCCTCAAATGAGTACCCTTAATGAGTGAAATGATTTACGGCATCCATGCGGTGCAGGCCCTGCTGGAACGCGCTCCGGAGCGTTTTCAGGAAGTGTTTATTCTGAAAGGCCGCGAAGATAAACGCCTGCTGCCCCTGATCCACGCGCTGGAAGCGCAGGGTGTCGTGATTCAGGTCGCTAACCGTCAGTATCTGGATGAGAAAAGCGAAGGGGCGGTGCACCAGGGCATTATTGCCCGCGTGAAACCGGGCCGTCAGTATCAGGAAAACGATCTGCCCGATCTGATCGCCAGCCTCGATCAACCTTTCTTCTTGATCCTTGATGGCGTTACCGATCCGCATAACCTCGGTGCCTGTCTGCGTAGCGCGGACGCCGCGGGTGTGCATGCGGTGATCGTGCCGAAGGACAAATCAGCCCAACTGAACGCGACGGCCAAAAAAGTGGCCTGCGGCGCGGCGGAAAACGTCCCGCTGATCCGCGTGACCAACCTGGCGCGTACCATGCGTCTGCTGCAGGAAGAGAACATCTGGATTGTCGGCACCGCCGGTGAAGCCGACCATACTCTGTTCCAGAGTAAAATGACCGGTCCGATGGCGCTGGTGATGGGCGCAGAAGGTGAGGGCATGCGCCGTCTGACGCGTGAGCATTGCGATGAGCTGATCAGCATTCCGATGGCGGGCAGCGTGTCATCACTGAACGTGTCTGTCGCCACCGGTATTTGCCTGTTCGAAGCCGTGCGCCAGCGCGCAAGGTAAAAGCAAAACGGCAACGTCAGTTGCCGTTTTTAGTGTTTTCTCCCTGGAGGGCCAGGAAGAGGGCATCAAACTGCACTATTCCTCCAGTGACCGCTGATGGTCATCCTTCCTGAGCGTCATCAGCGCAATCACACTCACCACCGCCGTTGCCATCACGTAATACGCTGGAATATCCAGATTCCCCGTCTGCTTAATCAGCCCGGTAATGATCAGCCCTGCACAGCCGGAGAAAATCGCGTTCGACAGCGAATACGCCAGCCCCAGCCCGGTGTAGCGCACCCTTGTTGGGAACATCTCCGCCAGCATCGCAGGCCCCGGACCTGCCAGCATGCCGACCAGCCCACCGGCAATAAACACCACCAGCGCTTTAATCAGCAGCGTGCTCGATTCCGCCTGCAGAATTTTCAGCAAGGGCAGCGCCAGAACCAACAGCAGAACCGCAGCGGTGACCATCACCGCCCGTCGGCCAATGCGGTCGCTCAGCATACCGGACGGGATAATCGTCAGGGCGAACCCGGCATTGGAAATCACCGCAATCAGCAGCGCCTGGTTAAACCCGGTGTGCAGCGCCGACTGAAGATAAGTGGGCATGATGACGAGGTAGGTGTAGCCTGCCGCCGACCAGACCATCAGGCGACCAATGCCCGTCAATATGGCTTTCACGGTACTGCCAAATGTGGCTTCAACGGGCACTGCCTGGGTTTGCTGACGCACAAAACTCGGCGTCTCTTCCATGCTGACGCGAAGCCACAGCGCCACGGCCCCCATCGGAATGGCGATAAAGAACGGAATCCGCCAGCCCCAGTCGTGAAGGGCTTCCGGGGTGAGCAATGTGGACAATAGCGCCACAATCCCTGCGCCTGCCAGCAGCCCAAAGGCCACAGTCAGCGACTGCCAGGCACCGTATAAACCGCGTTTACCTTTGGGCGCAAATTCGGTCATCAGCGACACTGCACCGCCGTACTCCCCGCCTGCAAACAATCCCTGCAGAATGCGCAAACCGGTAATGATAAGGGGGGCTGCAACGCCAATGCTGGCATAGACCGGCACCAGGCCAATCGCCGCCGTTGCCAGCGTCATCAGCACCAGCACGATGATAAGCGTCGGTTTTCGCCCAATCCTGTCACCGATACGGCCAAACACCACCGCGCCTAACGGGCGAAAGAAGAAGGCGACGGCAAAGGCGGCGTAGGTCAGGATCAGGCTGGTAATGGCCGATTCGCCTTCCAGGGTGAAGAAGTTTTTCGCGATCACCGTGGCAAGAAAACCATAGACTGCGAATTCGTACCACTCGATAAAATTGCCGATAGAGCCTGCGACCAGGGCTCTTTTTTGTGCGTCAGTTGTTGTCATGGGCATCACCGTTCCTGGTTTATTGAGCTAAGCCTTGCCGCTAAGTGTGCGTAACGCAAATGTAAATGACCCGCGCACGCTGTTTTGTGACCGTCATCGCGGGCGGGATAACCCTGGTCTGACCATACTTATCGCCACTGCTATTGAGGGAGGGAGATCTATGCACTGGCAAACTCATACCGTCTTCAACCAGCCTGGCCCGCTGAATAACAGCAACTTATTCCTCTCTGATCGTGCGCTACATGACGCTGTGAATCGCGAAGGTGCGGCGTGGGACGCTGAACTGCTCGCCAGTATTGGCCAGCAACTGGGCACGGCAGAGTCACTGGAACTGGGCAGACTGGCGAATGTGAATCCACCGGAATTGTTGCGTTACGACCCGACGGGCGCGCGGCTGGACGATGTTCGTTTCCACCCCGCCTGGCATCTGCTGATGCAGGGGCTGTGCGCCAACCGGGTACACAACCTGGCCTGGGAAGAAGAGGCGCGTAACGGATCGTTTGCCGCTCGCGCGGCGCGTTTCATCCTGCATGCTCAGGTCGAAGCAGGCTCGCTGTGCCCTGTCACCATGACCTTTGCCGCCACACCGTTACTGCAGCACGCGCTTCCCGCCCCGTTCAAAGATTGGTTAAAACCGCTGATGAGCGACCGTTACGATCCACATCTTGCCCCAGGCGGGCAGAAACGGGGATTGTTGATTGGCATGGGGATGACCGAGAAGCAGGGCGGCTCCGACGTATTGAGCAATACGACCCGCGCGGAGCGAAGCGGGGACGTTTATCGCCTAATGGGGCATAAATGGTTTTTCTCTGTGCCGCAGAGCGATGCACATCTGGTGCTGGCGCAGGCGAAGGGTGGGCTATCCTGCTTTTTTGTGCCGCGTTTTTTGCCGGATGGGATGCGTAACGGAGTACAGCTTGAGCGTCTGAAAGACAAGCTCGGCAACCGTTCGAATGCCAGTAGTGAAGCGGAATTCTTTGATGCCAGCGGCTGGTTGCTTGGGGATGAAGGTGATGGCGTGCGGCAAATCCTCAAAATGGGCGCGCTGACGCGTGTCGACTGTGCGTTGGGCAGCCACGGCCTGATGCGGCGGGCTTTCTCCGTTGCGCTCTATCACGCACACCAGCGGCAGGCGTTTGGTAAAAATCTGGTTGATCAGCCCATTATGCGCGAAGTGTTAAGCCGTATGGCGCTCCAGTTGGAAGGGCAAATTGCCTTTTTATTCCGCCTGGCGCGGGCCTGGGATAATCGCGCTACGCCTGCGGAAGTACTGTGGGCCCGGTTGTTCACACCGGTCGCCAAGTTTGCTGTCTGCAAGGCGGGGATACCGTTTGTTGCCGAAGCCATGGAAGTGCTGGGCGGGATTGGCTATTGCGAAGAGAGTGAGCTGCCGCGCCTGTACCGGGAGATGCCGATGAACAGCATCTGGGAAGGCTCGGGTAATATCATGTGTCTGGACGTGCTGCGCGCATTTAGCAAACAGCCGGGCATTCTTGAGATGTTGCATGAGGAATTTGGGGTGGTAAAAGGCCAGGACAGACATTTCGACCGGGCCTGGCGGCAGTTACAGCAGCAGTTGCGTAAACCGATCGAGGCGCAGGGGCGGGAGATCGCTCAGCAGCTCTATCTGTTAGCGACGGGGGCGCAAATGTTGCAGTTTGCCTCCCCGCCGATAGCACAAGCCTGGTGCCGGATGATGCTGGATGTTCGTGGCGCTTCTGTTATGGATGAGCAGGTCAAAAATGACCTGCTGCTGCGCGCCATCGGCGGTGTCGGTTAGTCCGTTTTCAGGCTGAACAGGCGGACGACCTCGGTCAGATGCGCCCCTTTTTCACGCAGCGTGCCCGCGGTTTGCTCGCTGCGTGACACCCGTCCGGCGTTAATGTGCGTGGCCTCGCCAATAAGCGTCATCGCGATATTGACCTGATTAATACCCGCCGACTGCTCGTGAGAGGCGTGGTTAATCTCTTTCACCAGTTGGCTGATGTGGTTCATATGTGTCGTGATGGATTCCATCGCCTGCCGGGTGTTATCGGACAGAGTATGGCCTTCACGCACTTTTTTGAGCGTATCGCTGGTCAGCTCATCAATCTCTTTTACTGCGTTGGCGCTACGCGCTGCCAGCGCCCGCACTTCCTGCGCCACAACGGCAAAACCTTTACCATGCTCCCCTGCGCGCGCGGCTTCGACCGCGGCATTAAGCGCCAGAATGTTGGTCTGGAAGGAGATGGATTCAATCACATGGGTGATGTCGGCAATCCGCTGCGAGGCGGTGCGAATCGCGTCCATGGTGGCAACCGCGTCTTCGACGGTGGTGCCACCCGTTTGCACCGCTCGTGACGTTTCATTCACCAGCGACTGCATCTCCTCCATATTGGCGGCATTTTGCTGCACGGTTGCGGTGAGCTGCTCCATGCTGGCGGAAGTTTCCTCGACGCTGCTGGCCTGTTTGTTAGATAGTGTCGTCACGAGGATAAAAATCATTGATAATAGGGCCTTCTAATCAGAAGGCCCTATTATCATGACTA
>NZ_CBFFRL010000035.1:0-32754 GCF_965644215.1 Phytobacter sp. V69 | reverse complement strand
CCTGTTAGGGCGCGGCTGGTAAGAGAGCCTTATAGGCGCATCAGAAAAACCTCCGGCTATGCCGGAGGATATTTATTATGCCTTATTGCCGGTAGCGCGCCATCACTACACTTATCAGCAGCAGAGCGCTCAGTGACACGCTGTACATCGCCAGCGTTGCTCCCCACTCGCTGGCAAGCCAGGCGGCAATGGCGGTCATGACTGTGGCGGTTAAGGTTTGCCAGCGCCATGCTTTTGCACTCGCTGCCGGGATCTGATCGCCTGTAAACCCGGCCAGCAGACTAAACGTACCGACGGCAAACACCACGTTCGAGGCCAGATGGGCGATAAAAATAAGCCCTGGCGCGGCCGCTTGCTCCCCTGAGAGCAGCGGCAGCAGGCCGTATGCCCCAAGAAAGACTGCCATACACAGCAATAGCAGGCGATTACGGCGGGCATAGTGCGGTAACTTTTCACCATTAAGCAGCAGCGGTCCGCAAAGCCCCCAGGCTGCGGGCGAACAGTAGCGGCAATGCCAGCCCGGTAGCGTCGTCCGGGCGTATCTGCTGCGCCAGGGCGGGCAATAACGCCATGGCTGGAGATCCCACTGCCGCAAGCGCGGGCAGAATCAGCAGGCTGCGTTTTTGCGCGGTGGTCAACGAAGGCCACGCGATGGTTGGCGATGGCGAGTTGTTATCGCGGTTGCCCACGTGATGTATACGATAATTTGCCATTGTCATTATGAGCAGGCCCACCGACACCAGAAAACTCAGCGCATCAATGCTTAGCAGCATCAGCGGGGCAATGTGGTCAAACAACAGCACGCCAACACCGGTTCCCAGCAACACCTGAGAGGCAAAAATCACACTCTCCATGCCCGTGGCTGCAGGCAGCTCCTCATGCGTGAGCCCGCGTTTGAAAACCAGAGCCAGCGCGGGCCAGGACATTCCCCCCAGCAGCGCCTCTACGTGGACTATCAGCAATGCGGGAATGCTGTGATACAAAATGCCCAATAGAGGAAAGGCGAGCGCCACCATGCCCAACAGTTCTGTCAGGATTAAGAGAGACAGAGGGGAGAGACGACGACAGAGTTTTTCCCCCGCCAGGCTGCCCACAAAGCCGGGAAGTGTTGCCAGCAGATAAGCGAGTGTCAGCGTTGAAGGTGAGGCATGCCAGCGCAATAGCTGACCGAAGACCAGCACCTGTGTCAGTCCATTGCCCAGAGAAGATAACACGAAGGCGCAGAGCAGCAGGCGCAGCCAGCGATGAGCGCGCAGCGCGCGGACGAGTGCGAATAAAAGGGTGTTCATTGTAACGGTTTCCCAAAACGAGTTATTTCCTGCAGCAAGCGCTGCATTGAGAGAAAAGGCTTAACTCGGGAAGGTCGTTACATTGGGAGAGGGATTCCGTTAACAGAGGCCGGAAAACTGTAGCACAGGATATTCAGGAATGTCAGTCAGGCAAAAAAATCGGGGCCTTGCGGCCCCGACAGACGATCAGGACGGTGGATTGTTCTGCAACGTGAGCAGCAGACCATCGCGCCGCATTGCCGCCGCTTCTTCCGGCTCATGCAGGCGATCGAGACTGTCCGCAAGCCAGGCATAATCGAAGGCATCCGGACGCTGTTTCAACGCGGCACGGAACGCGAGGCAGGCCTCTTTCCACTCACCGTGTTTCATCAGCGATTGCCCCAGCGTACTCCACAGGATAGGACGGTCACCCTGCGTTTTGATTTGCTGGCGCAGGACTTTTTCTACCTGTTCAGGATTATTGGTTTTCAGACGCGGGATCGCCAGTACCAGGCGGTCATCATATTGCCGTTTCAGCCCATCTAGGAGGATCGTCTGCGCCGTGTCATGATCGTCACATTCGATGAGATGCTCTGCCATCGCTACCTGCAACGGAATCTGATGACGAGTTTTACGGCTCTGATTTTTCCACCAGGTTCTCAGCCCTTCGCTGCCGAGATCGTCACGCGCCTGATCCATCAGCCCAATCCAGGCCTGCTGCTGGAGCGCTTCGCGATGAGCGTCATCCCCGACGTTCGCTTTCGCCATTGAAGGAATGATATCCAGCAGTGAGCTCCACGCGCCGGTGCGGATATAAGCCTGCTCAGCCAGACGCAGTACTTCCGGGTGGCGTGGGGTGATTTCCAGCAGCCGGTCAATGCCATGGCGTGCGGCATGATTTTCATTGCGTGCCAGCTGCAGACGAACGCGGGTGATTTCGACCGGAATCGGGTCGTTTTCCGACAGCTCAGCGGCGCGCTCCAGGTGCTGGTTCGCACGCACTTCATCGCCACGCTGTTGTGCCGCTTCGGCTGCCAGCAGGTAGTTGACCACCGGTTGTTGTGCGTGATCGGCGTTTTTCGCCATCAGCTTCTCGACCTGTTGATAATCGCCTTCTGCCAGTTTGATCAGCGCCAGCTCAGTCTGTTTACGCGCACGGCGGCGTTTGCGGCCAACGAACCAGCCGCGGGTATGCGCACCGGTACGGAAAATACGTCGCAACAGCCATTCGAGGGCAAAAAGCACAACCAGCGCCAGCACCAGAATGATCACCAGCCCAGTGACGCTGGTTTCAATGTCGTAATTGTCCGTCTGGATAAGCACATAGCCCTGATGACCTGCGATCATCGGCCCTAACACGATCCCCGCGATCAGCAGTGCAAAGAGTAATAATACTTTCAGCATGATTATTCTCCCTGCGGCGCTTGAGCGGGCACGTTTGGATCCGGGGCAACGCCAGGCTGCGCCAGAAGGTTACGCACACGGGTCTGCATCAGTTTCTCCAGAATCGGCTGGCTTTTCAGCGAGTCTGGCACCGACATGGAGATGGACTGCTGCTCGAGCTTGTCGATATCTTCCAGGAATGCTTTGGTGGCGGAGTCATCCGTGTCGTAGTATGCGCGAATCCAGGTAGACACGTTATCCAGCGCCTGCTTGTAGGTCTCTTCCTGATGACGCGGTACGGCCTGAGCTGCAACCAACAGCCTTGAGCGAATGTTTTCGCGCAGGTAGATGTCCTGATTCGGGGCCAGCAGCGGCACGGCGGTTTCGTCGCGACGACGAATCGTGATGAAGCTGTCCATAAAGTTCTGCCAGCTTTTTTGCAGGTTTACCCGCCATTCGCTGAGGGAGCTCGACAGTTCGCTGCTGTCAGAATCCATCGGGGAGTCGTCGTCGTTATTATCCGCCAGACGCAGATTATCAATCTGGTTCGAAAGCTGGTTCACTTTCAGGATGATGCCGTCATAGTCCACCTGGGAAATCGCCGAGAGGCTGGCGACATCGTCGGTAATGGCGCGACGCGCGGTGATGAGGCTGGGGTCGTTCATGTCTGCCAGGCTGGCATCGGCGCTTTTCAGCAACGCTGCGGCGGTGGTGACATCCTGATCGCTCCACAGCTTACGCCCGGCCAGTTTGACCAGGAAGTCAGCCTGTGCCAGCAGCCAGGTTTTCGCATCGGTGCCGGAAATAGTGGCAACCTTTTGCTGCACCTCATTTAACTGTTTCGCGAGCACATCCTGCTGGCGTTTGGCCTCTTCAAGCTGAGTGGCCTGCTGCTTGATCACGCCTTCCAGCCCGGCTCTTTGTTTATCCTGCGATTGCTGCATCGCAATGACCTGGTTGGCCAGCTCATCATTGGTTGCACGCAGTACGGTAGTCTGCTGCTTAACCCAGCCATAAAGACCGACGCCTGCTGCCAGCGCAATTGCAATAGCAATCACACTAAGTGCAAGACTTGTCTTGCCAGCGCGGTTGTTCTTCTCGGCGTTTTCCGGCGGCGGCGTGTTGTTGCCATCAGCCTGCTTGGTTTCTTCAACCACGGCAGAGGAGTGTTGTTGTTCCGTCATTATGGCTTCCCATTATGAGTGTTATTGTAATGCGCGAAGCAGCGCATCGTTGTCTGCGTTTTCAGCGACCTGAATATCTTGCCAGCCCATTTCCCGGGCGAGGTACGCCAGACGCTCGCTGACGACAAACAGCCGACAGCGTAGTAACCAATTTTCGCGATACCAGAGCGGAGTGAGCGTAAAAAGCTGTCGCAACATCTCGCCGCTGGTGACCACTATCGTATCGACGCCGCGCGTATGCCAGCGCATGGCCTCTTGTGCCCCGTCGTAAAATTTTTCACAGCGTTGATAACATTCGCAAAATTCGACGTGAGCACCACGTTCGGCCAGCGTTTCACCTAATAACTCACGCCCGCCGTTTCCTCGTAAGATTAGCGCACGTTTGCCCTGAATGTTTTGTAATTCAGGCAATTGTAGTAAGACTTCGCTGATTTCCCGGTCCAGTGGGTAGCGTACTTCAATACTGCTAACGGTATGCAGCGCCAGTGCGGTCGTGCGGCCGATGGCAAAGTAGCGTGGCGTTATGGGCCACTGAGCGTGGACTTGCTGTAAATGCGCGTGGGCGAAGGTCACGGCCTGCTGAGACAGGACAAAAACCATATCGTCTTCGCCCAGCGCCGACAGACGTTCGGGCAGGGTATCGAGTTCACTCCCAGGGGTGAACTCGATCAGCGGAAAGCTCCATGCCACCTGCCCCAGTGCGCGCAGTCGGCTCACTAACATTTCCCCCGTTGGGGATGGGCGGGTGACAAGGATATTCATGCGGGCGCATCTCCGTTGTAGACGTCAGCCAGAATTTCCCGTGCGCCGTTTTCCAGTAGCTCTTCTGCAAGTGAGATACCTAGTTGGATAGCGTCGTCCGGGTGACCACGGCGTTCGCCGCGAACCATTTTTGAACCGTCCGGCGCACCAACCAGTGCACGCAGCCACAGTTCACCGTCATATAATTCAGCATAGCTGCCAATCGGCACTTGGCAGCCACCTTCGAGACGCGTATTCATGGCGCGCTCTGCGGCGACGCGCACGGCGGTGTCGTCATGGTTCAGCGGGGCGAGCAGCACACGGGTGCGTTCGTCTGCAAGACGGCACTCGATGCCGACCGCACCCTGACCGACGGCCGGGAGCGAAAACTCTGTTGGTAGCGCGACGCGAATACGCGATTCGAGCCCCAGACGTTTCAGACCGGCGACTGCGAGGATGATGGCGTCATACTCGCCGCTGTCGAGCTTCGACAAACGGGTGCCAACATTGCCGCGCAAAGAGCGAATCACCAGGTCCGGGCGGTGTGCCGCCAACTGGCATTGCCGGCGTAAACTTGATGTGCCAACCACGCTGCCCGCAGGTAATGCATCGATGTCGCTGTACTGGTTAGAGACAAACGCGTCACGGGGATCTTCACGTTCGCAAATGGTCACCAGCCCCAGCCCTTCCGGGAACTCGACGGGGACATCTTTCATAGAGTGCACGGCGATATCGGCGCGGTTTTCAAGCAATGCCAGCTCAAGTTCCTTCACAAACAGGCCCTTACCGCCGACTTTCGCCAGTGGGGTGTCCAGAATGACATCGCCACGCGTGACCATAGGCACCAGCTCGACCGTCAGGCCCGGGTGGAATGCCTCAAGACGCTGCTTAACATATTGTGCCTGCCAAAGCGCAAGGGGACTTTGCCGTGTGGCAATTCTCAAAACATTGTCTAACATGCTTGTTACCGTCATTATCATCCATCAACCATCCTAACATTGTTGTCTTGGGGTGTCAGTGTTCACGGTGATTGCGTAGGTAAGGCGAGCCCGGTCCCGTCGATGCGAGACGTACCCTCAGCCGTAATTGGGAATTTACACATTGTGAATGCTGCTACACTGGTATGTAGCGCATCTTTCTTTACGGTCAATCAGCAAGGTGTTAAATTGATCACGTTTTAGACCATTTTTTCGTCTGTACCACCACAAAGACAAGGGCGAAAAAAGGTGACGGCCATTTTGGACTTTCTGTAAACATCAGGCGATACGTCTTGTACCTCTATATTGAGACTCTGAAACAGAGGCTGGATGCCATCAATCAATTGCGTGTGGATCGCGCGCTAGCTGCAATGGGTCCTGCTTTCCAGCAGGTCTATAGTCTGCTGCCCACGCTTTTGCACTATCATCATCCGTTGATGCCGGGCTACCTCGAAGGTAGCGTTCCAAAAGGCATCTGTCTCTACACGCCTGATGAAACCCAACGCCACTACCTCAACGAGCTTGAACTCTACCGTGGAATGTCCCCTCAGGAATCACCGAAAGGTGAGTTGCCGATTACCGGCGTCTACTCCATGGGCAGTACCTCATCGGTAGGACAAAGCTGTTCTTCTGACCTGGATATTTGGGTTTGCCACCAGTCGTGGCTCGATAATGAAGAACGCCAGATGTTGCAGCGTAAATGTAGCCTGCTTGAAAGCTGGGCCGCATCGCTGGGCGTGGAAGTGAGCTTCTTCTTAATTGATGAAAACCGTTTCCGCCATAACGAAAGCGGTAGTCTGGGTGGTGAAGACTGTGGCTCAACGCAGCACATTTTGCTGCTCGACGAATTCTATCGTACCGCAGTGCGCCTGGCCGGTAAGCGTATTCTGTGGAATATGGTGCCGTGCGATGAAGAAGAGCATTATGACGATTACGTCATGACGCTGTATGCGCAGGGCGTACTGACGCCAAACGAGTGGCTGGATTTGGGTGGCCTGAGCTCCCTTTCCGCCGAAGAATACTTCGGTGCCAGCCTGTGGCAGCTGTATAAAAGTATCGACTCCCCGTATAAGGCCGTGCTGAAAACACTGCTGCTGGAAGCCTATTCCTGGGAGTATCCGAATACTCGCCTGCTGGCGAAAGACATTAAACAGCGTTTGCACGATGGCGAAATCGTCTCGTTCGGCCTGGATCACTACTGCATGATGCTGGAGCGTGTTACCCAGTATCTGACCGCCATTGAAGACTTCACGCGTCTCGATCTTGTGCGTCGATGTTTCTATTTAAAAGTGTGCGAGAAACTGAGCCGCGAGCGTGCCTGTGTGGGCTGGCGGCGTGAAGTAGTCAGTCAATTAGTGAAAGAGTGGGGTTGGGACAACGCGCGTCTCACCATGCTGGATAACCGGGCAAACTGGAAAATCGACCAGGTGCGTGAAGCGCACAATGAATTGCTCGATGCCATGATGCAAAGCTACCGTAACCTTATTCGCTTTGCGCGCCGCAACAATCTGAGCGTTTCTGCCAGCCCGCAAGACATCGGTGTGCTGACCCGTAAGTTATATGCCGCGTTTGAAGCGCTGCCGGGCAAAGTGACCCTGGTGAATCCGCAGATTTCCCCGGATCTCTCCGAACCCAATTTAACCTTTATTCACGTGCCGCCGGGTCGTGCGAATCGTACGGGCTGGTACCTGTACAACCGTGCGCCGAACATGGATTCCATTGTCAGTCATCAGCCGCTGGAATATAACCGCTACCTGAACAAACTGGTGGCGTGGGCATGGTTCAACGGCTTGCTGACTTCGCGTACGCACCTGTTTATTAAAGGCAATGGCATTGTCGATTTGGCTAAATTGCAGGAGATGGTGGCGAATGTGTCCCATCACTTCCTGTTGCGTTTGCCTGCGCCAACGCCGAAAGCGCTGTACAGCCCCTGCGAAATCCGCCATCTGGCGATCATTGTGAACCTGGAATATGACCCGACGGCGGCATTCCGCAATCAGGTGGTTCATTTCGATTTCCGTAAGCTTGATGTGTTCAGCTTCGGCGAGCAGCAAAATTGCCTGGTTGGCAGCGTGGACCTGCTTTATCGCAACTCCTGGAATGAAGTGCGTACCCTGCATTTCAACGGTGAGCAGGCGATGATTGAAGCATTGAAAACCATTCTGGGCAAAATGCATCAGGATGCTGCACCGCCGGATAGCGTCGAAGTGTTCTGCTATAGCCAGCATCTGCGTGGCCTGATCCGTACTCGCGTACAGCAACTGGTGTCTGAATGTATTGAGCTGCGCCTGTCCAGTACTCGCCAGGAAACCGGACGCTTCAAAGCGTTGCGCGTGGCCGGGCAGACCTGGGGGCTCTTCTTCGAGCGTCTGAATGTGTCAGTGCAGAAACTGGAAAACGCGATTGAGTTTTACGGCGCAATTTCCCACAACAAGCTGCACGGGCTGTCGGTTCAGGTCGAAACGAACCACGTCAAACTGCCGCAGGTGGTAGATGGGTTTGCCAGCGAAGGGATTATTCAGTTCTTCTTTGAAGAGACGGGCGACGACGGTTTCAACATCTATATTCTGGATGAGAGCAATCGCGCGGAGGTGTATCACCACTGCGAAGGCAGCAAAGAGGAACTGGTGCGCGACGTTAGCCGCTTCTATTCGTCGTCTCACGACCGCTTTACCTACGGCTCAAGCTTTATCAACTTCAACCTGCCGCAGTTCTATCAAATCGTGAATGTTGATGGGCGGACGCAGGTGATTCCGTTCCGTGCGCAGACGATAAGCCCGGTGCCGCCGGCCAATCAGGATAACGACACCCCGCTGTTGCAGCAGTACTTTTCTTAACCATTTTCGTGGTGCGGTCTGATGCCCTCACCCCAACCCTCTCCCACGGGAGAGGGGGTAAAAATTAAAAAACCTTCTCAACTGAGAAGGTTTTTTGTTATTAGCTCCGGAAGCTAACCTCTTCACCCGCCTGCTGTGTCGCGGCCTGTTCCAGCAGATCCCAGAAGGTTTCGCCTGAACGGTCGCAAACCCACTCGTCACCTTTCAGGTCGAAATGGTAGCCGCCTTGTTTCGCCGCCAGCCACACCTGATGCAGGGGCTCCTGACGGTTGATGATGATTTTGCTGCCGTTTTCAAAAGTAATGGTCAGTATGCCGCCGTTGATTTCGCAGTCGATATCGCTGTCACCGTCCCAGTCATCCAGACGCTCTTCAATGGTCATCCACAGAGTGTCAGCAAGGCGATGAAATTCACTGTCGTTCATTGTCGTTTCCCGTTTATGTGATGGCGGCAGTATAACGCGAAACACATTTCCCGCTGCAGGGCGAGTGCAAACTCTTGCTTTTGTGTCTTCTCCTGCGATGATAGAAAGCAGAAAGGATGAACTAACAGGCAACCTACAATGAAAGACATGTGTCTAGCCCTGGCCGTATTATTAACCTTATTTAGCCTGACGGGCTGTGGTCTGAAAGGGCCGCTCTATTTCCCGCCGGCTGACAAAAATGCGCCGCCGCCAACGAAAAAAACCGAAAGCACCATTCAGACAACGAGTCCGGATCGTAACGATCGTGGCGATAGTGGTGGCCCAACGCAGGTGGATTACTAACGTTCCCGTGCTGTATCCGCGTATATGGAGTAGATGATGCAGTTCTCTAAAATGCATGGCCTTGGCAACGATTTTATGGTCGTCGACGCGGTAACGCAGAATGTTTTCTTTTCCCCTGACCTGATCCGCCGTATGGCTGACAGGCATCTGGGGGTGGGGTTCGATCAGCTGCTGGTGGTCGAGCCACCCTACGATCCTGAACTCGATTTCCACTATCGCATCTTTAATGCCGACGGCAGCGAAGTCTCCCAGTGCGGGAACGGCGCCCGCTGTTTTGCGCGTTTTGTGCGTTTAAAAGGGCTGACCAATAAACGTGACATTCGTGTCAGCACAGCAAATGGCCGCATGGTATTAACCGTGACGGATGACGAGCTGGTGCGCGTGAACATGGGTGAGCCCAATTTCGAACCGTCGCAGGTCCCATTCCGGGCGAACAAAGCGGAAAAGACCTATATTATGCGTGCGGCGGAACAAACAATATTGTGCGGCGTTGTCTCAATGGGCAATCCGCACTGCGTTATCCAGGTCGATGATGTCGACACCGCTCCGGTTGAAACGCTGGGGCCGGTGATGGAAAGCCACGAACGCTTTCCTGAACGCGCCAACATTGGTTTCATGCAAGTGGTCAAACGCGATCACATCCGACTGCGCGTCTTTGAACGCGGCGCGGGCGAAACGCAGGCCTGCGGTAGCGGCGCTTGCGCTGCGGTCGCGGTCGGCATTCAGCAAGGTTTGCTGGCAGAAGAAGTACGTGTGGAACTCCCAGGCGGTCGGCTGGATATCGCATGGAAAGGACCGGGCCAACCGTTGTTTATGACTGGCCCGGCGGCACATGTCTACGACGGGTTTATTCATCTATGAAGCAACCAGGGGAAGAACTGCAGGAAACGCTTATGGAACTGGACGACCACGCTGTCGTCGATTACCTGTTACGTAATCCTGAGTTTTTTATCCGCAATGCACGCGCTGTTGAAGCCATCCGCGTACCGCATCCCGTACGCGGTACGATTTCGTTAGTTGAGTGGCACATGGTGCGGGCACGTAATCATATCAACGTGCTGGAAGAGAACATGACGTTGCTGATGGAGCAGGCCAGTGCCAATGAAGGCTTGTTCTACCGTCTGCTGCGTCTGCAGGGCAAACTGGCCTCCGCCAAAAGCCTTGAGGAAATGCTGAGTCGCTTTCAGCGTTGGGCCAGAGATTTGGGGCTGGCAGGCGCGACTATCCGCCTGTTCCCGGACCGCTGGCGTCTTGGCGCGCCGTCCGGTTTTACCCACCTTGCGCTCTCCCGTCAGGCCTTTGAGCCGCTGCGTATTCAGCGTCTGGGCCAGCAACAGCACTATCTCGGTTCGCTGAACGGGCCGGAATTACTGTTACTGCTGCCGGAAGCGAAAGCGATTGGATCCGTGGCGGTGTCGATGATGGGGCCAGACGCCGATCTGGGCGTCGTGCTATTCAGTAGCCGCGACCCGCATCATTACCAGCACGATCAGGGCACCCAACTGCTGGTAGAGATCGCCATGATGTTACCGGACCTGCTGGAGCGCTGGATCGAGCGCGTATGACCGATTCACCTCTGCATCAGGCCGTCACGCGTTTTCTGCGCTATCTGGCCGTGGAACGCCAGTTAAGTCCCATCACGCTTCTTAACTATCAGCGTCAGCTTGATGCCATCATTGCGCTCGCCGGGGAAATCGGCCTGCAGCGCTGGCAACAATGTGACGCCGCCGCGGTACGGGCCATTGCCGTACGTAGCCGCCGCAAAGGGCTGGGGGCTGCCTGCCTGGCGCTACGCCTTTCTGCGCTACGCAGCTTCTTCGACTGGTTGGTGAGTCAGGGCGAGCTGCCGGCCAATCCTGCAAAAGGTGTGTCTGCCCCAAAAGCGCCGCGCCATCTGCCGAAAAATATCGACGTCGATGATGTAAACCGCCTGCTGGATATCGATCTTAACGATCCGCTGGCCGTGCGCGATCGGGCGATGCTTGAGGTGATGTACGGCGCCGGGCTGCGTTTGTCCGAACTGGTGGGGCTGGACATTAAGCATCTGGATCTGGAAAGCGGCGAAGTCTGGGTGATGGGGAAAGGCAGCAAAGAGCGCCGTTTGCCCATTGGGCGTAATGCGGTTATCTGGATTGAGCACTGGCTGGATTTACGCGGCCTGTTCGGGACCGATGACGACGCCCTGTTCCTGTCGAAGCTGGGGAAACGTATCTCGGCGCGCAATGTGCAAAAGCGCTTTGCCGAGTGGGGAATCAAGCAGGGGCTGAACAGCCACGTGCACCCGCACAAATTACGTCACTCCTTTGCCACTCACATGCTGGAGTCCAGCGGCGATCTGCGCGGCGTGCAGGAACTGCTGGGGCATGCTAACCTCTCCACCACACAAATCTATACCCATCTTGATTTTCAACACCTTGCCTCGGTGTATGACGCAGCGCATCCACGCGCCAAACGGGGGAAATAATGCGATTTTACCGGCCCACAGGCCTCATCTCTGCCATCACATTTGATCTTGACGACACCCTTTACGATAACCGCCCGGTCATCCTGCGAACTGAACAAGAAGCCCTGTTGTTTGTGCAACAATATCATCCCTCGCTGAGTGGGCTGGAAAACACGGATCTGAAACGCATTCGTCAGTCGCTGCTGCTTGCGGAACCGGAGATCTACCACGATGTGACCGAATGGCGTCGCCGTGCGGTCGAACGCGCTATGCTGGATGCGGGATTAACGGCGGAAGATGCGACAGCTGGCGCCGACGCTGCCATGCAGAACTTCGCGACATGGCGTAGCCGCGTTGATGTGCCGCAAGAGACCCACGAAACCCTGACGAAGCTCGCGGAGAAATGGCCGCTGGTGGCGATCACCAACGGCAATGCGCGGCCGGAGCTGTTTGGCCTGGCCGGTTATTTTGAATTTGTGCTGCGCGCTGGCCCTGACGGGCGTGCGAAGCCGTTTAACGATATGTATCACCTGGCCGCCGAACGCCTGAACATTCCGCTGGGTGAAATCCTGCACGTCGGGGATGACCTGACGACCGATGTCGCCGGTGCTATTCGCTGTGGTATGCAGGCCTGCTGGATCAAACCGGAAGGCGCCGACCTGCTGACGGCTTCTGATAGCCGATTGCTGCCACATCTGGAGATTTCGCGGTTGGCATCCCTCACCACGCTGATATAATCACCATAGTTCTGTATAAAAAAACAGGGTTTCGGCGGATGCGCTTCGCTTATCCGCCCTACGTAAAGTAGGCCCGGTAAGCAAAGCGCCACCGGGCGTTTCGTTGTTTTTCCTCTTTTTCTATGGCGGTGCCAATGGACGTTTCTTACCTGCTCGACAGCCTCAATGATGAACAACGCAACGCGGTTGCGGCGACGCGTACCAATATGCTGGTGCTGGCCGGGGCAGGCAGTGGTAAGACGCGCGTGCTGGTTCACCGCATTGCCTGGCTGCAGAGCGTGGAAAACTGCTCACCGTATTCCATCATGGCGGTGACCTTTACCAACAAAGCGGCGGCAGAAATGCGCCATCGTATTGCCCAGTTGATGGGGACCACCCAGGGCGGCATGTGGGTCGGCACCTTCCACGGGCTGGCGCACCGCCTGCTGCGCGCCCATCATATGGACGCGAATCTGCCGCAGGATTTCCAGATCCTCGACAGCGAAGACCAGTTGCGTTTGCTTAAGCGTCTGATCAAGGCGATGAACCTTGATGAGAAGCAGTGGCCGCCGCGCCAGGCCATGTGGTACATCAACGGCCAGAAAGACGAAGGCATTCGCCCGCACCATATTCAAAGCTACGGTAATCCGGTCGAGCAGACCTGGCAGAAGGTGTATCAGGCCTATCAGGAAGCCTGCGATCGCGCCGGGCTGGTGGATTTCGCCGAGCTGCTGCTGCGTGCTCACGAACTGTGGCTCAATAAGCCGCATATCCTGCAGCACTACCGCGAACGTTTTACCAATATCCTGGTGGACGAGTTCCAGGACACTAACAACATTCAGTACGCCTGGATCCGCCTGCTGGCCGGGGACACCGGCAAGGTGATGATCGTCGGCGATGATGACCAGTCGATCTACGGTTGGCGCGGGGCGCAGGTAGAAAACATCCAGCGCTTCCTCAACGACTTCCCCGGCGCAGAAACCATTCGTCTTGAGCAGAACTACCGCTCAACCAGCAATATTCTCAGCGCGGCGAACGCCCTGATCGAAAACAACAACGGTCGCCTGGGCAAAAAACTATGGACCGACGGCATTGAAGGCGAACCGATTTCCCTCTACTGCGCGTTCAACGAACTCGACGAAGCCCGTTTTGTGGTGAACCGGATTAAAACCTGGCAGGACAACGGCGGTGCGCTTGAGAAATGCGCCATTCTCTATCGCAGCAACGCCCAGTCGCGTGTGCTGGAAGAGGCGCTGTTGCAGGCCAGCATGCCGTACCGTATTTACGGTGGTATGCGCTTCTTCGAACGCCAGGAAATCAAAGATGCGCTCTCCTATTTGCGTCTGATTGCCAACCGAAACGACGATGCTGCCTATGAACGCGTGGTGAATACGCCAACGCGCGGGATTGGTGACCGAACGCTGGACGTGGTGCGGCAGACCTCGCGCGACCGCCAGTTGACCCTGTGGCAGGCGACACGCGAACTGTTGCAGGAAAAAGCGCTGGCCGGGCGTGCGGCAAGTGCGCTGCAGCGTTTTATGGAGCTGATTGACGCACTGGCGCAGGAGACGGCGGACATGCCGCTGCACGTACAAACGGATCGGGTGGTGAAAGATTCCGGCCTGTGGATGATGTACGAGCAGGAAAAAGGTGAGAAAGGCCAGACGCGTATTGAGAACTTAGAGGAACTGGTGACGGCAACGCGCCAGTTCAGCTACAACGAAGAAGACGAAGATCTGATGCCGCTGCAGGCATTCCTCTCCCATGCCGCACTGGAAGCGGGCGAAGGGCAGGCGGATACCTGGCAGGACGCGGTACAGTTGATGACCCTGCACTCCGCCAAAGGCCTGGAGTTCCCGCAGGTATTCATCGTAGGTATGGAAGAGGGGATGTTCCCGAGCCAGATGTCGCTGGATGAAGGTGGCCGTCTGGAAGAGGAACGCCGCCTGGCCTATGTCGGCGTGACCCGTGCGATGCAAAAGCTGACGCTGACCTACGCCGAAACCCGCCGTCTGTATGGCAAAGAAGCCTATCACCGCCCGTCGCGCTTTATCGGTGAGCTGCCGGAAGAGTGCGTGGAAGAAGTCCGTCTGCGTGCGACCGTCAGCCGTCCGGTCAGCCATCAGCGCCTTGGCGCACCGATTTCAGAGAACGACACCGGCTACAAACTCGGCCAGCGTGTGCGTCATCCGAAGTTCGGTGAAGGGACTATCGTTAATCTGGAAGGCAGCGGCGAACACAGCCGTTTGCAGGTGGCATTCCAGGGGCAGGGCATCAAATGGCTTGTGGCCGCTTACGCGCGCCTTGAAACAGTGTAACTTTCAGAAAAATATCATCTTTTTGCAATAATCTGCTAGCCTTATACGCTGAGGGGGAAATATTACCCTTTAGCGTTTGGTTGCGTGTTGACGCCTCATTTTTGCTGGCGTAACATGCGCGCACGATCACGCTAAGAGGACATTCGCCTTGGACACACCCAGTAGATACTGGCTCAATTCCCTGTCATCCAGGAACAACTCCTAAGGCTATCTCCTCTTGCTGATGGCCTTAGTGGTTGTCAGCGACCAGCTGTATTCCCGTCGCGCTGAGTCAGGCTGTTTAATGGTCTGAAACGCCAAATGTTTCTTGTGTGCCCAACCGAACTGTCCAGTCATTTTTGCATTGGGAGTCCCGGCTATGCTGAGCGCATTTCAACTGGAAAATAATCGTTTAACCCGTCTCGAAGCTGACGAAATAAAGCATCTCGCCAGTTCCGTCTGGGTTGACCTGGTCGAGCCGGACGACGACGAACGAACCCGCGTGCAGTCTGAATTGGGTCAGAACCTGGCGACACGCCCGGAACTGGAAGACATCGAAGCATCTGCGCGTTTCTTTGAAGATGAAGACGGCCTGCACATCCACTCCTTCTTCTTTTTTGAAGATGCGGAAGACCATGCGGGCAACTCCACCGTGGCATTTACCATCCGCGAAGGCCGCCTGTTCACCCTGCGCGAGCGCGAATTACCTGCGTTTCGTCTGTACCGCATGCGTGCCCGTAGCCAGGCAATGGTGGATGGCAACGCCTATGAGTTACTGCTCGATCTCTTCGAGACCAAAATCGAACAGCTCGCGGATGAAATCGAAAACATCTACAGCGACCTGGAAAAACTGAGCCGTGTGATCATGGAAGGTCATCAGGGTGATGAATATGACGAAGCACTGTCGACGCTGGCGGAGCTGGAAGATATCGGCTGGAAGGTCCGTCTGTGTCTGATGGATACCCAGCGCGCGCTGAACTTCCTGGTGCGTAAAGCGCGCCTGCCCGCAGGTCAGCTGGAGCAGGCACGTGAAATCCTGCGCGATATCGAATCCCTGCTGCCGCACAACGAATCCCTGTTCCAGAAAGTGAACTTCCTGATGCAGGCGGCGATGGGCTTTATCAATATCGAGCAGAACCGGATCATCAAGATCTTCTCGGTGGTGTCCGTGGTGTTCCTGCCGCCGACGCTGGTGGCGTCAAGCTATGGGATGAACTTTGAGTTTATGCCGGAACTGCACTGGAGCTTTGGCTATCCTGGCGCGATTGTCTTTATGATCCTCGCCGGGCTGGCGCCATACCTCTACTTCAAACGCCGTAACTGGCTGTAATCGTTAACCACGCCGATGCAGGGCGTGGTTGATTTTCTGTCGTCCCGGTAAGCGTTACAGCACCGATGTGCGGGTTGATGTATCCGGGCGGCTGCGCAGCTTGTCGCTCAGCGATGTCCCCAGACCGTAACCGGTCGGCGGCAGCAAATAGCCGTTTTCCACTACCGGCAGCGTATCCACCAGATTGCCGTAGAAATCCGCCAGATAGGCGCGCACCACTTCCTGGAAAATCGCGTTATTGCATGACAGCCCTAAATGCAGCGAGGCCATCAATACCACCGGGCCGGTGCAGTCATGCGGGGCAATCGGTTTCTGATACGCTTCCGCCAGCGCGGCGATTTTTTTCGCTTCGGTAATCCCGCCGCACCAGGAGAGATCGAGCATCACGTAATCCAGCGCGTCGGCGGCCAGACAGTCGCGGAAATTGCTCATGGTGGCCAGCGTTTCACTGCCGCACACCGGGATGCCGGACAGACGACGGTAGTCGGCCAGCGCCTGCGGTGAATCCATCTTGATCGGGTCTTCCGCCCAGAAAATGTCGTACTGGCGCAGTTCACGCGAGATAGCCAGCGCGGCGGTGGTGTTCCACAGTGAATGGAATTCACACATCACATCAATTTTATCGCCCACCGCTTCGCGGATTTTCTTAAACGGCGCGACCGCTTTTTTGATGTCGCTACTGCTGATGTACTGGCCATTGCTGGCGGCGGCGAAGCTATCCACCGGCCAAATCTTCATGGCGCTAAAGCCTTCTTCAATCAGGCTGTGCGCCAGTTCATCCGGGCATTCGAGGAACACCACCTGGTCATCGTAGCGGCCCTGTGGACGCTGCTCGCCTTGCGATAACGTACGGCGCTGTTCGCCCTGGCTGTTGAAATTCACTCCGGCGCAGGTGTTATAGGCGCGCATTTTGTGGTGGCACAATCCGCCGAGCAGTTGCCAGATGGGTTTTTTCAGCGCTTTGCCCATCAGGTCCCACAGGGCGATATCGATAGCCGAGCAGGCGCGGGTTTCAACGCCCGAACCGTTAAAGCCCAGGTAGCCGCGCAGCAGCATGCGGTTATGGCGCTCGACGTTCAGCGCTTCCTGGCCCATTAGCATCGGGGCGATAATCGCGTGAATGTAGGATTCAACCGCCTCGGCACCGCGGAACGTTTCGCCCAGCCCAACCAGCCCTTCATCAGTGTGAATTTCCACCCACAGCAGGTTCGCGTGTGCCTTCACCCGGGTCGTTTCGATTTTTGTAATCTTCATAAATGCACCTCCTCCAAAAATAAACAGTTAAAATGGGTGCGCTACCATTTTGTATCCAATAAAAACCTGCTTTAGATAAGCAGGTGGTTGATAATTTAACCTTTATATTCAATGAAATATAAAATGGTAGCGCATTCATTTTCGTTTGAATCTTGAACTGAACTCTCGGGTGAGACAAGGGCAGGATCGTCGAAATGAGATCCCGCTTACAAAAAAGGGTTATAGCAGATCAGTCCTGCGGGGCCTGTCCGCGAGTCGACAGGCGGTCGACAAGGGTAAAGCCGATATCGTCGTTAACGGTGTCGTGAACGCCGTTTTTCAGGCGTTGCAGCAGGGCCGTCGACGCCAGCTGTCCAAGACGTTTCCCGTCAATGCGCACCGTAGAGAGAGGAGGGAAGGTATGGGCGGCAAAATTCATGTCGCCAAAACCAAACACCGCGACCTGCTCCGGTACGGACAGGTGACGACTGGCGGCTTCGGTCAGCACGCCGTGGGCGATGGTGTCAGAGGTGCAGACCACCACGCGCGGCGTGTCATCGTTTTCCAGAATACGCGCCAGGCCTTCACGCCCCTGTTCGAGTGCGGGTAGCCCGGTAAAGCTGTGGTGCGTGATATCGGTGATGCCTTGCGATTTCAGGGTTTCCATAAACACACGCGCACGCAGCTGACCGCGCGGGTCGTCAACGGAAAGCAGGCCGAAATGACGATAGCCCTGGGCTAACAAATGGTGGGCGACCGCGCGTCCCACCTCTTCGTGGGAGAAGCCGACCAGCATATCGATCGGGTCCTCGCTGATATCCCAGGTTTCCACCACCGGCACGCCGGTGGCGCGCAGGCGCTTGCGGGACGGCTCCGTATGCACGGTGCCGGTCAGAATGATGCCATCCGGGCGGCGGCTCAGGATCACATCCAGCAGCTCTTGTTCCTGTTTGGCCTCGTAGCCGGAAATCCCCAGCAGCACCTGGTAGCCGTTTGCCGCGAGCTGCTCGGCAATGGCCTGGAAGGTGTCAGAGAAAATGGGATTGGTGAGCATCGGCACCAGCACCGCCACCAGACGGCTGCGGTTGGAGGCCAGCGCGCCGGCGTTCTGATTTGGCACGAAGCCCGTCTCTTCAATGACTTTGAGGACTTTGTTGCGCGTGGCTTCCTTCACCTGTTCGGGCTGATTCAAAACGCGCGAAACCGTAATCGGCGCGACGTTAGCCAGCTTTGCGACGTCAGCGATACGGAGTCCTGATGCCGCCTGTCTGCGGGTTGCCATACAAAATCCTTAAAGAGAGGGCCGAAAATTCTGTGCCAGACGCCGGGAATTACCGGTTTCTGCGTTGTGTGTACAGCGCATCCATCACAAATATGGCGAGCGCTACCCAAATAAACCCGAAGGTCACCATTTTGTCCGCGCCCGGATGCTCGTCATAAAACGTCACCGCCAGCAGGAACATCAGCGTTGGGCCAATGTACTGGAAAAAGCCCAGCGTCGACAGGCGCAGACGCGTCGCCGCGCCGGTAAAGCACAGCAGCGGAACGGTGGTGACCACCCCGGCGGCCATCAATAACAGATTGAGTGACCAGCTATTCTGCGCCATGTGACTGGTCGGGCTGTCGGCGATACCAAACAGCCAGATAGCCGCCACCGGCAGTAGCCACAGCGTTTCCACTAACATCCCGGTTTGCGCGTCGACGGCGATTTTTTTACGCAGCAGCCCGTAGAAGGCGAAGCTGAATGCCAGGCCCAGCGAGATAATGGGCAAGGAGCCGAAGGCCCACAGCTGCACCAGTACGCCACCGGCGGCCAGTACCACCGCCAGCCACTGCATACGGCGGAAACGTTCACCCAGGAATACCATTCCCAGCAGGATATTCACCAGCGGATTAATAAAATAGCCCAGGCTTCCTTCGAGCAGATGGTGATTGTTCACCGACCAGATAAAGAGCAGCCAGTTCCCCCCGACGAGCACGGCGGACACCGCTAACAGAAAGATTTTCTTTGGCGTATGTAAAAGCTGTTTCACCTGCGACCACTGACGGCTGACGCTTATCAGGGCGATCATGAAGAAGAAGGACCAGATAATTCGGTGAGTCAGGATTTCATCGGCGGGAACGAACCAGATGACTTTGAAATAGGCCGGTGCAATACCCCAAATAAAATAGGCGGCAAGAGCAAACATCACTCCTAACCGCGTCTGTTTTGCATCCATCAGGAAAACTCGTTGCTGAAAAGTAACAATATTTTACCTGATTTTTGCCGCTCAACCCACCATATAGGTTGCCGTCGCACTGGCGATATAGACCTGCTCTTCGTTATGCAACTCGACGCGCGCGACCGCCACCTTGTTTCCCGCGCGCAGCAGCGTGCTGGTGGCGGTGAAGCGATTGCCACGGCCCGGACGTAAATAGTCGACGCGCAAATCAATGGTGCCCATCCGCGACAGGCGGGTACGCAGTTCATCTTCGGTAATGGTGTCATGGCGCGTCAGCGTGCTGCCTACACACACCAGGCCAGCGGCGACATCCAGCGCGGAGGCGATCACGCCGCCGTGCAAAATGCTCTGCGCCCAGTTTCCCACCATCATGGGTTGGTTATTGAAGCTGAGCTGGGCGAAATCCTTCTCGTAGCGGGTCAGCTCCAGTCCGAGAGCGCGATTGAAAGGCATGTGATAGACGAAAATCTCGCCCACGAGTTTTAGTGCGGATTCTGCTGTGAGGACGGCAGACATAGTGGCTCTTCCGTTGGGTTAATGAAATGTTGATTTTATGCCTCTGAATTGTTGAATTCCAGTTTAAGACAGGATACCTGAGCAGTTACTCAATAAATATGTAGAATGGATGTAGTAAAAATATTTGGTTCAACAACATTGTTCAGAGGAAGAAGACCGATGCGGACGTTTCTGGGTTGGTTTGTGGCGTTATGTGCGTTGCCCTTTGCGGCTTTTGCGCAGGAAGCGACAGTAAAAGAAGTTCATGATGCGCCCGCCGTGCGCGGCAGCATTATCGCGAATTTGCTGCAGGAGCATGATAATCCGTTCACGCTCTATCCGTATGAATCCAACTATCTGCTTTATACCTATACCAGCGACATGAACAAAGAGGCCATCCGCTCGTACAGTTGGTCTGATGAAGCGCGGAAGGATGAAGTGAAGTTCCAGCTTAGCCTGGCATTCCCGCTGTGGCGCGGCATCCTCGGGCCGAATTCTGTGCTGGGTGCGTCTTACACGCAAAAATCCTGGTGGCAGCTGTCGAATACTCAGGAGCCAGCGTCTTCGCCGTTCCGTGAAACCAACTATGAGCCGCAGATGTTCCTCGGCTTTGCCACTGATTACAGCTTTGCTGGCTGGACCCTGCGCGATATGGAGTTTGGCTTCAACCATGACTCCAACGGCCGTTCTGACCCGACATCGCGTAGCTGGAACCGTCTTTATACGCGTTTGATGGCGCAAAATGGCAACTGGCTGGTGGAGGTGAAACCCTGGTACGTGGTGGGTAACACCGACGATAACCCGGATATCACCAAATATCTGGGCCACTATCAGCTGCGTCTCGGCTATCAGTATGGCGATGCCATTTTCAGCGTGAAAGGGCAGTACAACTGGAATACCGGCTACGGCGGCGCGGAGCTGGGATTCAGCTACCCGATGACCAAACACGTGCGTTTCTACACCCAGCTGTATAGCGGCTATGGTGAGTCTCTGATTGACTACAATTTCAATCAGACGCGTATTGGCGTAGGCGTAATGCTCAACGATCTGTTTTAAGCATTGCAGTTTCATGAGCAGGCGCTGAAAATAGCGCCTGTTTTGTTTTGGTGAGCGGAGTAAATGTGGCGCAGGCGGAAGTATTGAATCTGGAATCGACAGCCCTCGAGGTTTTACGGGAAACCTTCGGCTACCAGCAGTTCCGTCCGGGTCAGCAGCATATCATTGATACCGTGCTCGGCGGCCGCGACTGCCTGGTGGTGATGCCTACCGGCGGCGGTAAATCCCTCTGCTATCAAATCCCTGCACTGATTCTGCCTGGCCTGACGGTGGTGGTTTCGCCGCTGATTTCGCTGATGAAAGATCAGGTCGATCAACTGCTGGCCAACGGTGTTGCCGCCGCGTGTCTGAACTCAACGCAAAGTCGTGAGCAGCAGCTTGAAGTGATGGCAGGGTGTCGCACCGGGCAAATCCGCCTGCTTTATATCGCCCCCGAACGCCTGATGCTCGATAACTTCCTTGAGCAGTTGACGCACTGGAACCCGGTCATGCTGGCGGTCGACGAAGCGCACTGTATCTCCCAGTGGGGCCATGATTTCCGCCCGGAATATGCCGCGCTGGGCCAGCTTCGCCAGACTCTGCCGTCCGTGCCTTTTATGGCGCTTACCGCTACGGCGGATGACACCACGCGTCGCGATATCGAACGTCTGCTGGGGCTGAACGACCCGCTGATTCAAATAAGCAGCTTTGACCGCCCGAACATCCGCTACATGCTGATGGAAAAGTTCAAGCCGCTCGATCAGCTGCTGCGCTATGTACACGACCAGCGCGGTAAATCCGGGATTATTTACTGCAACAGCCGGGCAAAGGTGGAAGACACCGCCGCCCGTCTGCAAAGCCGTGGATTCAGCGCGGCGGCGTATCATGCCGGGCTGGAACACGAGGTGCGCGCCAGCGTGCAGGAGAAATTCCAGCGCGATGATCTGCAAATCGTGGTGGCGACCGTCGCGTTCGGGATGGGGATTAACAAGCCCAACGTGCGCTTTGTGGTCCACTTCGATATCCCGCGCAATATTGAGTCTTATTACCAGGAAACCGGTCGCGCCGGGCGTGATGGGCTGCCTGCCGAGGCGATGCTGTTCTACGCCCCGGAAGATATGGCCTGGCTGCGTCGTTGCCTTGAGGAAAAACCTGCCGGACAGCTGCAGGATATTGAGCGCCACAAACTGAATGCGATGGGGGCGTTTGCCGAAGCGCAAACCTGCCGCCGTCTGGTGTTGCTCAACTACTTTGGCGAAGGGCGGCAGGAACCCTGCGGCAACTGCGATATCTGTCTCGATCCGCCGAAACAGTACGACGGTCTGAACGATGCGCAAATTGCGCTCTCCACCATTGGCCGTGTGAATCAGCGTTTCGGGATGGGCTATGTGGTTGAGGTGATCCGTGGGGCGAACAACCAACGTATTCGCGAACTCGGCCACGATAAGCTTAAAGTCTACGGCATGGGCCGGGAGAAAAGCCACGAGCATTGGGTGAGCGTAATTCGCCAGCTTATTCATTTGGGGCTGGTCACGCAGAACATCGCTCAGCATTCGTCGTTACAAATGACGGACGCCGCGCGTCCGGTGCTGCGTGGTGAGGTTCCTCTGCAACTTGCGGTGCCGCGTGTGGTGGCGCTCAAATCCCGGGTGATGCAAAAAGCGGCGGTCGGTAACTATGACCGTAAGCTGTTCGCCAAGCTGCGCAAATTGCGTAAAGCGGTTGCCGATGAAAACAACGTGCCGCCGTATGTAGTCTTTAACGACGCAACGCTGATTGAAATGGCCGAGCAGATGCCCGTTTCGCCCGGTGAAATGCTGGGGGTTAACGGCGTCGGCGTACGCAAGCTTGAGCGCTTCGGCCAGGAATTTATGGCGCTGATCCGTGCCCATGTGGATGGCGACGATGATGAGTAGCCAGCACGCAGGTAAAGTGCCAATATAGTTACCCCCTTTTATTCTTTTCCCGCGAGTTAAACATGTTGATGCTCTTCCTCACCGTCGCCCTGGTTCACATTGTTGCCCTGATGAGTCCCGGCCCGGACTTCTTCTTTGTGTCGCAAACCGCCGTCAGCCGCTCCCGTAAAGAGGCGATGATGGGGGTGCTCGGCATTACCGCTGGTGTTATGGTCTGGGCGGGCGTTGCGCTGCTTGGCCTGAACCTGATCCTCGAAAAAATGGCGTGGCTGCACAGCATTATCATGGTTGGCGGCGGCCTGTATCTGTGCTGGATGGGTTACCAGATGCTGCGCGGTGCGCTTAAGAAAGAAGAGCAGAAAGCCGAGGCGCCGCAGGTTGAACTGGCGACCAGCAGCGGTCGTAGCTTTATGAAAGGGCTGTTGACGAACCTCGCAAACCCGAAAGCGATTATCTACTTCGGTTCGGTATTCTCGCTGTTTGTCGGCGACAGCGTGGGCGTGAGTGCGCGCTGGGGTATCTTTATGCTGATCACGCTGGAAACCTTCGCCTGGTTCACCGTGGTGGCAAGCCTGTTCGCGTTACCGGCGATGCGTCGCGGCTATCAGCGTCTGGCGAAGTGGATTGACGGTTTTGCTGGTGCGTTGTTCGCCGGTTTCGGTATCCATCTGATCATTTCGCGTTAATTGATTGTCGGGCGAATTCACGCATGTCTTGATTTTTGGTAGCCCGGATAAGGCGCTCGCGCCGCATCCGGGACGACGTTAGCGCCAGAACTCAGGCATGTCTTGCTGACGCCAGCAATGCCCCTACCAGCATAAACAACGAACCAAACACCTTGTTCAATGCCTTCATTTGACGCGGGCCTTTAATCCATGCGGCGATACGCTGCGCCAGTGTGGCATAGCCAATCATCACGATGATATCCACGACGATAGTGGTCACGCCCAGCACCACGTACTGCATCACCTGCGGCTGATGCGGCACAATAAATTGCGGGAACAGCGCGGCGAGGAAGACGATGCTTTTCGGGTTCGTCAGGTTAACGAAAACCGCACGTTTAAACAGACGCGTACGTGATTGCGTGTGGGCCAGCGTGTTGAGGTCGATCGCCCCTGCGGCGCGCCACTGCTGAATACCCAGCCAAATCAGGTATGCCGCCCCCGCCCATTTCAGCACTTCAAACGCCAGAACCGAGCGCGAGAACAGCGTTCCCAGACCCACGCCGACCAGCACGATATGAATACCGAGGCCGGTTTGTAGCCCGGCGATAGACGCCGCGGCGCCGCGATAACCGTGGCTGATTGAGGTGGTCATCGTATTAATCGCACCGGAGCCTGGCGACAGGCTGAGGATGATGGATGTCAGCAGATAAGCGAACCACCACTCGAAGGTCATGAGAAACTCCCTGGTTGTCTGTTTTTATGCCACAATACGCTATTGTTAGCGGAGTTTGCTACAGGTCACAAAAACGTTTTTATCATGCGAGCAGAGGCGCAACCCAATGTTCCGGCAAAACAAGGATTGGGAAACCAGAGAGCACGCATTTGCTGCGTTTGCCACGGGGTCATTAACGGACTTCTGGCGTCAGCGGGAAGAGGCGGAATTTACCGGTGTGGATAATGTCCCGGTGCGCTTTGTTCGTTTCCATGCCGCCAAACACGACAGGGTTATCGTCGTCTGCCCTGGCCGAATTGAAAGCTATGTGAAGTATGCCGAACTGGCGTATGACTTGTTCCATCTCGGGTTTGATGTGCTCATCATCGACCATCGCGGTCAGGGGCGTTCTGGCCGCATGCTGGAAGATTCGCACCGGGGCCATGTGGTCAATTTCAGCGACTATGTTGATGATTTAACGGCCTTCTGGGAGCAGGAAGTTGCCCCCGGCCCCTGGCGTAAGCGTTATATTCTGGCCCATTCGATGGGCGGTGCGATTGCCACGCTCTTCGTGCAGCGCTATCCGCAAGCCGGTTGTGACGCGATTGCCCTGTGCGCGCCGATGTTCGGCATCATTATCCACCTGCCGGACTGGATGGTGCGCCCATTGCTGGACTGGGCGGAAGGCTACCCACGTATTCGCGAGAATTACGCGATTGGCACCGGTCGCTGGCATGCGCTGCCGTTTGCCATTAACACGTTGACCCACAGTCGTGAACGTTACCGGCGTAACCTGCGTTTTTACGCCGATGAACCCCAGCTACGTGTTGGGGGGCCGACCTGGCACTGGGTCCGAGAAGGCATCCTGGCCGGAGAACATGCGCTGGCAGGTGCGGCAACAGACACATCACCCATGTTAATTATTCAGGCAGAAGACGAGCGTGTTGTGGATAACCGCATGCACGATCGCTTTTGTGAAATACGCGCCGCCGCGGGCCACCCTTGCGAAGGGGGGAAACCGCTTGTCATCAAGGGCGCGTACCATGAGATCCTCTTTGAAGAGGACGCTATGCGCTCAGTCGCGCTCAACGCCATCGTCGATTTTTTCGATCGGCATAACTAATGAATTATTGAGGCTAACGTTTCCTATGTATCAGGTTGTTGCGTCTGATTTAGACGGCACATTGCTTTCCCCCGATCACACACTCTCCCCTTACGCGAAAGAAACGTTAAAGCTGCTGACCACACGCGGCCTGAACTTTGTTTTCGCGACGGGCCGCCATCATGTGGATGTCGGGCAAATCCGCGATAACCTGGGGATCAAAGCGTACATGATCACCTCCAACGGCGCGCGCGTACACGATACCGATGGCAATCTGGTGTTCACTCATAACCTGGACCGGGACATTGCCAGCGACCTGTTTGGCGTGGTGCATAACAACCCGGACATCGTCACTAACGTGTATCGCGACGATGAGTGGTTTATGAACCGCCACCGCCCGGACGAAATGCGTTTCTTCAAAGAGGCGATTTTCCAGTATTCCCTGTATGAGCCAGGCATGCTGGAGCCGGAAGGCATCAGCAAAGTCTTCTTCACCTGCGAAACTCACGAACAGCTGCTGCCGCTGGAGCAGGCCATCAACGCCCGCTGGGGCGATCGCGTCAACGTCAGCTCCTCCACCCTGACCTGCCTGGAAGTGATGGCGGGCGGTGTGTCGAAAGGTCACGCGCTGGAAGCCGTATCGAAGGCGCTTGGCTACAGCCTGAAAGAGTGCATCGCGTTTGGCGACGGTATGAACGATGCGGAGATGCTCTCCATGGCCGGTAAAGGTTGCATCATGGGCAACGCGCACCAGCGCCTGAAGGATTTGCATCCGGAGCTGGAAGTGATTGGCACCAACGCCGATAACGCCGTACCGAACTACCTGCGTAAACTGTTTTTGAGCTGATTTTATGGTCGTATATTGACCAGTTGTCAACTTAATACTCCGCTACAATGAGTGTTCCTTATTCTGAGAGACATTCATTGTGGCGTTACTCATCATCACCACGATCCTGTGGGCCTTCTCCTTTAGCCTGATTGGCGAATACCTTGCCGGGCACGTCGACAGCTATTTTTCCGTGCTGATGCGCGTGGGGCTGGCGGCACTGGTCTTCTTGCCGTTCCTGCGCACGCGTGGGCAAACGCTCAAAACGATCCTGCTCTACATGCTGGTGGGTGCGATGCAGCTTGGCATCATGTACCTGTTTAGCTTCCGCGCGTATGTCTATTTGAGCGTGTCGGAATTCCTGCTATTCACCGTCCTGACGCCGCTCTATATCACGCTGATTTACGATCTGCTCAGCAAGCGGCGTTTACGCTGGGGTTATGCCCTGAGTGCGCTGCTGGCGGTGGCGGGTGCGGCGATTATCCGCTACGACAAAGTCAGCGATCACTTCTGGACGGGGCTGATGTTTGTACAGCTCGCCAACATCAGTTTTGCCATCGGTATGGTGGGGTATAAGCGCCTGATGGAAACGCGGCCGATGCCGCAGTACAATGCGTTTGCCTGGTTCTATCTGGGCGCCGCTATCGTTGCGGTGATTGCCTGGTTTATGTTGGGTAATCCGCAAAAACTGCCGACCACCAATGTGCAATGGATAATCCTGGTGTGGCTGGGGGTTGTGGCGTCCGGGCTGGGCTACTTTATGTGGAACTACGGGGCGACGCAGGTGGATGCCGGTACGCTTGGCATCATGAACAATGTGCATGTCCCTGCCGGGCTGCTGGTGAACCTTGCCATCTGGCAAGAGCAGCCGCACTGGCCGAGTTTTATCATTGGTGGGACGGTGATACTGGCCTCGCTATGGGTGCATCGGCGTTGGGTCGCTCCGCGCTCCGCACAAACGGCAGATGGTCGCACGCGTGGTTCCGCGCTGAGCGAATAAATGCCTCGGTGACCGGCTGGCGCTGCTCGCCATCGCGCACGGCAGCGTACAACCGGCTCCATAATCCCTCGCCCAGGGTTTTGGTCACTACCAGACCCTGGCGTTCAAAGCTTTCCACCACCCAGTGCGGCAGTGCCGCAATGCCCATCCGCGCCGCCACCATCTGAATCAACAGCAGCGTATTGTCCACGCTTTTAAGCTGTGGGCTGATGCCTGCCGGTTGCAGGAAATGGCGCCAGATATCCAGGCGGCTACGCTGCACTGGATAAATCAGCAATGTCTCGGTGGCAATATCTTCCGGGGTGATCCGCGTGCGTGAGGCCAGCGGGCTTTCCGGTGAGATCACCAGGCGTACTTCAAAATCAAACATCGGCGAATAGTGCAGACCGCTGCGCGGCAGAATGTCGGAGGTCATCACCAGATCCAGCTCGCCCTGCTGGAGCGAGGGCTGCGGGTCGAAGGTGACACCCGATTTGAAATCCATCTCCACCTGCGGCCATTGTGTGCGGAAACTCTCCAGCGCCGGGGTCAGCCACTGAATACAGCTATGGCATTCAATCGCGATGCGCAGGCGGGTTTGTTGTGGTTCATTGCAGGCCTGCAGTGCGCTGCTGATTTGCGGCAGCACCTGATTGGCCAACTGGAGCAGGATTTCCCCCTGGGGCGTAAAGCGCAAGGGCTGGCTTTTACGCACAAATAGCCGAAAGCCAAGGCGCTGTTCCAGATCGCTGAACTGGTGGGAAAGTGCGGATTGCGTCTGATGCAATGCCGCCGCCGCGGCAGCCAGCGACCCGCAGTTCCGTAACGCTTGTAGCGTTTTCAGATGTTTAATTTCGATCATGAAAGTCCTTCACTTCGGCATGACAAATTTGCGCTTGAGGAATATACAGTAACTGCCAATTATGGATGTGTAAACATCTGGACGGCTAAAATCCTTCGTCTTTTAAATTTATGGTGCGTTGGCTGCGTTTACTTACCCCGGTCACTTACTCCAGTAAGCTCCCGGAGATAAGCAAACTTGCCGCCTTCCCTAAATTCAAAATCCATTGGATTTACAATTAATTAGAGGAAGCACATATGACAGTTTTAAACCACACCCTCGGTTTTCCTCGCGTTGGTCTGCGTCGCGAGCTGAAAAAAGCACAAGAAAGCTACTGGGCGGGCAATTCCTCCCGTGAAGAGCTGCTGGCAACAGGTCGTGAGCTGCGTGCGCGTCACTGGGATCAGCAAAAAGCGGCGGGCATCGACCTGCTGCCGGTGGGCGATTTCGCCTGGTACGACCATGTTCTGACCACCAGCCTGCTGCTCGGTAACGTGCCGGCTCGTCATCAGAACAACGACGGTTCGGTCGATATCGACACCCTGTTCCGCATTGGCCGTGGCCGCGCGCCGACCGGCGAACCGGCGGCAGCGGCGGAAATGACCAAATGGTTTAACACCAACTATCACTATATGGTGCCGGAGTTCGTCAAAGGCCAGCAGTTCAAACTGACTTGGACGCAACTGCTGGATGAAGTGGACGAAGCACTGGCGCTGGGCCACAAGGTGAAGCCTGTCCTGCTGGGGCCTGTGACTTACCTGTGGCTGGGCAAAGTGAAGGGCGAGCAGTTTGACCGCCTGAGTCTGCTCAATGACATTCTGCCGGTCTACAAACAGGTGCTGGCTGAGCTGGCAAAACGCGGCATCGAATGGGTGCAAATTGACGAACCTGCGCTGGTACTGGAGCTGCCTCAAGTTTGGCTGGATGCGTTCAAACCGGCTTACGACGCACTTGCGGGTCAGGTGAAATTGCTGCTGACCACCTATTTCGAAGGCGTGACGCCGAACCTCGACACTATCACCGCGCTGCCGGTACAGGGCCTGCACGTTGACCTGGTCCACGGGAAAGATGATGTTGCCGAACTGCATACGCGTCTGCCGGCTGACTGGCTGCTCTCGGCGGGGCTGGTGAACGGTCGTAACGTCTGGCGCGCCGATCTGACAGAAAAATATGCACAGATTAAAGCTGTGGCAGGGAAACGCCCGCTGTGGGTAGCCTCTTCGTGTTCCCTGCTGCACAGCCCGATCGATCTGAGCGTGGAGACGCGTCTGGATGCGGAAGTGAAGAGCTGGTTTGCCTTCGCCCTGCAAAAGTGTGAAGAGCTGGCGTTGCTGCGTGACGCGCTGAACAACGGTGATAGCGCGGCGATTGAGGCCTGGAGTGCCCCGATTCAGGCGCGCCGTCACTCAACCCGTGTGCACAATACGACAGTGGCACAGCGTCTGGCGGCCATCACCGCAGAAGACAGCCAGCGCACCAGCGCCTATGAAGCCCGCGCCAAAGCACAGCGCGCCCGTTTTAACCTGCCCGCATGGCCGACGACGACCATCGGTTCCTTCCCACAAACCACCGAGATCCGCAGTCTGCGTCTGGACTTCAAAAAGGGCAATCTGGACGCCAACAACTACCGCACCGGTATCGCCGAACACATCAAGCAGGCGATTGTGGAGCAGGAGCGTTTAGGCCTGGACGTGCTGGTACACGGTGAAGCCGAACGTAACGACATGGTGGAATATTTCGGCGAGCATCTCGACGGTTTTGTCTTTACCCAGAACGGCTGGGTGCAGAGCTACGGTTCCCGCTGCGTGAAGCCGCCGGTGGTGATTGGCGATGTCAGCCGCCCGGAAGCGATCACCGTGGAGTGGGCGAAGTACGCCCAGTCTCTGACCAGTAAGCCGGTTAAAGGCATGCTGACCGGTCCGGTGACGATCCTGTGCTGGTCCTTCCCGCGTGAAGATGTGACCCGCGAAACCATCGCCAAACAAATTGCGCTGGCGCTGCGCGATGAGGTAGCGGATCTGGAAGCCGCAGGTATTGGCATCATCCAGATTGATGAACCGGCCCTGCGTGAAGGCCTGCCGCTGCGTCGCCGCGATTGGGATGCGTATCTGGAGTGGGGCGTGGAAGCTTTCCGCATCAATGCGGCCGTGGCGAGGGATGACACCCAGATTCACACCCATATGTGTTATTGCGAGTTTAACGACATCATGGATTCCATCGCCGCGCTGGATGCAGATGTGATCACCATTGAGACGTCGCGCTCGGATATGGAACTGCTGGAGTCGTTCGAAGAGTTTGAATACCCGAACGAAATCGGGCCGGGCGTGTATGACATTCACTCGCCGAATGTCCCAAGCGTGGAGTGGATTGAAGCACTGCTGCAAAAAGCCGCCCAGCGTATCCCGGCAGAGCGCCTGTGGGTAAACCCGGACTGCGGCCTGAAAACCCGCGGCTGGCCGGAAACCCGTAGCGCACTGGCAAACATGGTGAAAGCCGCGCAGAACCTGCGTCAGGCGTAATCCGCAGCGCACCGCCCGTTTGGGTGGTGCGCTACTCTTCTTCCCGACACAGCCACTGCGTGCGGCGCTGTGCCAGCAGGTCGCGCTGGGAGCCGGTAGGGGCTCTGTCGCTCACCACATAGTCAAAGTCACCGATATCACCGTTGCGGCACATCGCCCGGCGACCAAACTTGGTGCTGTCGACAACCAGGACGTTTATCTCCGCACTGGCGACCAGAGCCTGGCGCGCCACCACCTCTTCGTCGTTAAAATCGTACAGCTCGCCCTCTTCGCCAATTCCGCCGACCGACACCACGCCAATATCCACCCGGTAGCGGCGAAAGAAGGTCAGGGCGTCGCTGCCGATCACATCCAGATCGCGTTTACGTACGCGCCCGCCCGCGACCGTCAGTTCACAACCGGGGAGCAGGCTGAGCGGCGTGGCGGCGTGCAGATTGTTGGTACAGACCGCCAGATGGACATCGTCCGGCAGTGCGCGCGCCACCATTTCCACGGTGGTTCCGGTTCCAAGAAAGCAGCTTTGCGCTTCGCTGAGTAACTGTGCGACTCGCTCGCCAATCCAGCGCTTACCGATGACGTTGACGATCTCGCGCTGCTGATAACCGATATTTTCGCGTGCGAAAGGGGCGACCATGCCATGGCGGCGCAATAGCAGCCCTTGCGCAGTGAGTTCACGCAGGTCGCTGCGCACCGTTTGCAGGGAGACGCCGAAGTGGTGCGCCAGTTGTTCAATACTGCTCTCACCGTGCTCTGTCACCATCGCGACAATTGCGCTGCGACGTGCTTCTGGGGTCATGTTTGCGTCCAGCAGAGGGGATTTGCGCTCATGCTATCCCGCGAATATGAAATTATTACTACGAAAAAAACGGGTCATATTTCTGTCAGATTCCCTTGTTTTAATCGTCACAACGAAAACCAAGGGGACGAAACCATGAGTAAGAAAATTGCGCTGGCAGCGGCTTTGCTGGCTTTCATGAGTGGCACTGTTTTTGCGAAATCTACTCTGACGCTCTACACCAGCCAGCCAACCGAAGACGCGCAAATGACGGTGAGCGCTTTTGAACAGGCGCACCCGGATGTCGAAGTAAAATGGATTCGCGATGGAACCGCTAAACTGGTTGCCCGTATGCAGGCGGAAATTGCCGCAGGCGGTGCCAGCCCGGATGTTTTACTCATTGCCGATAGCGTGTCGATGGAGTCTCTGAAACAGCAAAATCTGCTGGCGGCGTATAAATCACCGCAGGCCAGCCGCTACGGTGCGCAGCTGTATGATAAAGATGGCTATTACTACGGCACCAAACTGATCACCACCGGCATTGCCTATCACAGCAAAGCTCCGGTGAAGCCGGAATCCTGGCTGGATCTGCTCAAGCCTGAGCTGAAAAACATGACCACCTTGCCAAGCCCGCTCTACTCCGGTGCCGCACAGATTCATATGGCGACGCTGATGAATGACCCGCAGCTCGGCTGGCAGTATTACGAGAAATTGAAAGAAAACGGCGCGATGCCGCAGAGCGGTAATGGCGGCGTGATGAGTGCGATCACCTCCGGCAGCAAAGCCTACGGCGTGCTGGTGGATTACATGGCGATCCGCGAAAAAGCCAAAGGCGCACCGATTGAGTTCGTCTTCCCGAAAGAGGGCGTCAGTATCGTGACCGAGCCAGTGGCGATGATGAAAGGGGCGAAAAACCCTGAGGGTGCAAAAGCCTTCATCGATTTCGTGCTTTCCGAAGACGGGCAGAAGCTGGTGCTCAAACAGGGCTACCTGACGGCGGATCCAAGCCTGCCGGTCCCTCAGGGTTTCCCGGCCCGCAGCAGTATCAAACTGATGCCTTATGACGCCGCAAAAGCGCTGGCTGATACCGAAGCAAACAAAAAGCGCTTTGCCGACCTGTTCGGAAACCGCTAAGTCATGACGGATATGACACTGCGTCAATCTGCCGCCAGCAGCCCGCCAAAAGGGCTGCTGTGGCTTTTACTCGCGCTGATCGCCTTACTGAGCCTGCTGCCCAGCCTGCGACTGCTTATCTCCGCGCTCTTTGACTGGCAGCAAGGCAGCAACAGCAGCCTGTGGCGAGTGCTGAGCAACGAATCCACCTGGGTTGCGCTCTACAACAGCCTGTACACCAGCGGTTTAGGTACCTTGTTGTCATTGCTGCTGGGCAGCGTTTTTGCGTTTTGTCTGGCCCTGACTAGATAGTGTCGTCACAAGATTTTAGCCCAGAGAGCGATGCATCTGATCTGGACGGCAGCGAGAAATGAGGCCG
>NZ_CBFFRL010000034.1:0-32778 GCF_965644215.1 Phytobacter sp. V69 | reverse complement strand
CCTGTTAGGGCGCGGCTGGTAAGAGAGCCTTATAGGCGCATCAGAAAAACCTCCGGCTATGCCGGAGGATATTTATTGCCTTTAATATAGGGTGAATTACCCCCAATAATGGCGTTTACTCAGCCAATGGACACATTAGCGCACTGGTAGCATGAGAAAATGATTTTCAAAATGTAAAGGACAGCGCCGTGTTCTCTTTAGATTTACCACAAAGCTTTAATTTAGCGTCAGTCAGTTCCGCGATCCCTAAGTCAACCACGGTTGCACCTCATTTGAGCGTGACTCGAATTCAGGCCAGCGCCTGGCTTTATGGTATTGAGGGAGTTAACCCGGAGTCTGCGCGTGTCCTTGATATCGGCTGCGGCGACGCCTCGCACCTGCTGCCTTTCGCACTATCTTATCCGCGAGCACAAATTACCGGTATTGATCTGTCGCCTGTGAAAATTGAAGCTGGCCAGCTGCAGTTTAAATTATCAGGAATTACCAACGTCAAGCTGCTGTGTGTTGATCTTGATGCGCTGCTGGCAGGCTTTGGCGTGCAGTTTGATTACATTATCATCCATGATGTTTTCTCTCTTCTTGATAGCGCGGCCCGTGAGGCGCTCTTTGCTTTTTGCCAGAACAATCTTTCTGCCCAGGGCCTGGTTGCAACTGAGTGGCTTACCCAGCCAGGTGCGGGCCTGAGTCAGATTATTCAGGATGCTATTGCCCTGCACGTGCGTGACGCGAATAGCGATGAACTGCGTCTGAGCAGCGCACGCGCGGCGTTAACCTGGCTTTCTTTGGGGATGAGTCAGCATCCGGCCCGCGAGGCGCTACAGGAATTAGTCAAAGAAGCTGAAGCAATGGACGATCAAACCCTTGCGCTGCGTTATCTGCACGGTATGAATAATGCTAGCTATTTTGTTGATTTTCATGAGGATGTCATTCATTCAGGTTTACGCTATGTTGGCGATCTGTTCCCATGGAAAGAGTGTCCGGAGCATTATGGCGATAACGTGACGGAAATTTCGAATGCTGTTTGCCCGGACCAGAATAAGTTTCTGCTTCAGCAATATTTAGACTTCTCGGTTAATCGCCGTTCACGCTTTAGTTTGCTGACCGCCGCACCGAAAACACAGTTGATATCTGTGCAGCCTGAACTTACGCGTTTGCAGGATATGCACTGGGCGGCCAGTTTCCGTCGCGAAATTGATGGCGATGGCAGAGTCTATGATCGTATGCGTGCGCAGTCAGGTGCCTTTATTGCGACCGATGATGTGGTCACGCTCTCTGTGCTGGATGTGCTGGGTGAAGCCTGGCCACTGAGTATGAGTTTCGAGCAGTTGGCTTTCCACACGCGCTCGCCTGAAACGGATGAGGCAGAACATAAAGAAAAACTGCTGCTCTCCCTTGGCGCGCTGTTTATGCAGGGGTTATCAGACTTGCATTTCCAGCGTGTTCCTTCGATTTACAATACGCAGAAAAATCCTCAGCTAATCCCGATATTCGGCAAGGCGCTGGCTCAGCTCAAAGCGGGCTTTAACCTCTGGAATGAACCCGTCGAGTTGACGGCACAGGAAGTGTCTGTGCTGGAAAAAGATAACCTGGCGTTTGCAGATATTAAACTTGTAGATGGCATGCGCAGCAAAGGTCTACTGACCGGGAGTCCTGCAAGCTGGAGATCGCATTACCGGGCAATGATTAAAGTGGCGACGCTGGCAGAGATGACCAATGCGATTTTGCCGTTGATCCTCTTCTCCAGTTTGCCGCAAAACGGGGGCTACGAAGGCTCGCATCTGCAAACAGATACCGATACGCTTGATAAAAAGAATATCCAACCCGTTGATCAAAAAATCGTTAATCGCCTGGATGCGATGATAGCGAACAGTGAATTTGAGCAGGCGAGAGAATTGGCGCGTGAAATTGTTGGCAAAATGGAAGCTAACCCGAACGCCTGGCTGGAATTATCCCGTGTTTACAGTCGTACGTCGGACTATGGCGCCGCCATTGGCGCAATTAATCGTACGCTGAGTATTACGTCGGTAAGCTGGGACATTTATTTTGAACTGGCAGTTGCGTTGTGGCACCTGCAGAAGCACTGGCTGACCGGGCGCGTAGTGCGCGCTATTTTACGTGCTGATCCGGTTAATGCTCTGGCCTGGGATGCGTTGGGACGTTTGTATTCAGATTATGAAGCCGTTGCGACCGCACAATTTTGTTATGAAAAGGCGCTCGCAATTACCCCGAACAATGGCGGTATGCTTTCTAACATGGCCATATTAATTTCTGACAGTCTGCGTCTGGAGGAGTCTATCGGTCTGTTGCGCAGAGCGATAAAAGTGATGCCTTCAAACCTGGATTATTACAGCCGCCTCAACTTTGAATTGTCGCATAGCGCGCTTCTCGATCCGCAAGCCCTGTTTAATGAACATCTCGTGTACGGCCAGCTGGCTGAGAAATGGGCTAAGGCGCAAAAAACCAAGTTTTCATGGTCACCCGATAAAGATCCGAATCGTCGTCTGCGTATTGGTTTTGTTTCTGGCGACTTGTGCCGCCATCCGGTCACCTGGTTCCTCAAGCCATTCTGGGCCAATCTCAATCGTGATCGTCATGAGCTGTATGTCTACAACACCTCGCCTATCCATGACGACGTAAGTGAATATTTTGCAAACAGCGCAACCGTATGGCGAAATGTTTTCACGATAAGTTCGCTGGAGCTTGCGCGTATCGTTAATGAAGACAACGTGGATATCCTTATCGATCTCTCCGGTCACACGGGATATAACCGCCTGCCGGCTTTTGCACTGAAACCCGCACCGCTTTCGCTGAGCTGGATCGGTTATCCGGGGACAACCGGCCTTAAGGCAATGGATTACCGTATCTGCGGTTCATGGATGGCGCAACCTGGCGAGCTTGACGATCAATTCACCGAGAAATTGCTCTATATGCCAATGCCGGTTCAGTACGAACCGTCAACAAAAGCCCCGGATGTCAATCCATTACCGGTACTGAAGAGCGGCGTGTTCACCTTTGGTAGCCTGAACCGACCGAAGAAAATCAGCGATAAGGTGATTGAAGCCTGGGTCAAAATACTGACCGCCGCTCCGAATGCTCGCATGCTGATTGGTTACATGCCGTCGCCGGATGTTTCAGATTCATTGCGTAAAAAGCTGGAAGGGATGGGCGTTAAAGCGGAGCAACTCATCTTCCGTGAAAAAACGACATTCATCGAATACATGAAAATGCATCTTGAGATCGACTTGATGCTTGATACCTTCCCGTACAACGGTGGAACAACCAGTAATAACGCCATGTGGATGGGTGTGCCGATGATTTCGCTGCGTGGCAAAACCATGGCAGGCTGTCAGGGCAATGAAATCATCAAGGCTTATCAACTCGAACAGTTCCAGGTCGAAGATGAAGAGAGCTATGTCCAGCAGGCGCTGGCATGGATGAACAAAACAGAAGAGTTAAATGCCATTCGTTTAAGCATGCGCGATCGTTTTGCGCAGCGTAAAAAAGAGGTTGTCGATCCTTCTAAAGCGTTTGAAAAATTGCTCCGTACGATCTGGCAGAACTACTGTGATGGCCAAAAGCCGCAAAGTTTTGTCATTGATGTAGACGCGGATCAGGAGTAAATACATGCGCGATAATATTTATGTAACCAGCCCGTTATTGCCGCCTCTTGAGGAATTTATTCCTTATCTGGAGCAGATTTGGCAGAGCAAACACCTGACTAACTCGGGTCCGTTTCATCAGCAGTTTGAAGCGGCGCTGGCAAAATATTTGGGTGTTGAGTATCTGTCACTGTTTTCGAACGGTACGCTGGCACTGTTAACGGCATTGCAGGCGCTGAGAGTTAAAGGGGAGGTGATCACCACCCCGTATTCTTTCGTGGCCACCGCGCACACGATCCTTTGGAATTCGCTCAAGCCCGTGTTCGTCGATATCGATCCGCTGACCTGCAATATGGACCCGCGGAAAATTGAAGCGGCTATCACCCCTGAAACCACGGCGATTTTGCCGGTCCATTGCTACGGTATTCCGTGTAATGTGGATGAAATTCAGCGTATTGCTGATATGTACGACCTGAGGGTTATTTATGATGCGGCACATGCCTTTGGTGTAAAAGAAAATGGCAGCAGCATTCTGACCCGCGGCGATCTGTCGATCCTCAGTTTCCATGCGACTAAAGTTTTTAACACGGTCGAAGGCGGAGCCATTATTTGTCAGGATGCGAAAATGAAAAAGCGCATCGACGATCTGAAAAACTTTGGCTTCGCGAATGAAACTACCGTCGTGGCGACGGGTATTAACGGCAAAATGAACGAAGTCCAGGCTGCCTTTGGTATGCTCCAGTTGCAGCATATTGATCAGGCCCTGCATAACCGTAAAATGATATATCAGCGCTATGTTGAAAAACTCGCGGGCATTAAAGGCCTGCGTGTTCTCAATAAGCCAGAAAATGTTCAATGGAATTATGCTTATACGCCGATCTTTATTGACGAAGGTTTTGCCTGCTCGCGCGATGAGCTATATGAAAGCCTTAAACCGCATAACATCTTTACCCGACGCTATTTCTACCCGCTGATTTCTGAGTTTCCTATGTATCGCGGACTGCCCAGCGCACAGCCAGGGTTAATGCCTGTAGCTGAAAAAGTATCGACCTCTGTGCTCTGTCTGCCGATTTATCCGACGCTGACTCTGGATGAGGTGGATATGATTGTTGAATTAATTCGTGAGAAGAGTCTGGGACGCTCCATTGCTCCTGACGACGGTGACTTTAAATTAGCGCTGCCAGGTATATGATATGAAAAGAGTGATTACATTCGGTACTTACGACGTTTTTCATATAGGCCACGTTAACATTCTTGAGCGTGCTGCTGAACTCGGCGATTACTTAATTGTTGGGGTTTCATCTGACGCGTTGAGCTACAAAAAGAAACAACGTTACCCGCTATATACCCAGGATGATCGTGTCAAAATCATCAGTTCAATGCGCTGTGTTGATGAAGTATTTATCGAAGAATCACTGGAAGATAAAGCCCGCTATATTGAAACGATGAAGGCTGATTTGCTGGTGATGGGTGATGACTGGGAAGGGCGCTTTGATTGGGTCAAACCTTGGTGTGAGGTGATTTATTTGCCACGAACGCCATCGATATCCACGACGGAAATCATTGAAATCGCCCGCCTGCGATAATAAAAAAACCCATCAACGCGATGGGTTTTTTATTCGCCTTAGTTCAGTAAACTGTTTTTTTCGGCTATCCATTTTTGCAAGAGCGCGGACATTTCTTCGAACTGTGACACAATTAATGCCTCGCAACCCGGGTACAAGAAACACTGAATATGCGGGTGCGGACCTGCCTCGCGCCCGGTTCCCAGACGCTGGTAATCAATTGATACTTTGCCGTTACTGGTTTTCAGGTACTCCAGCAGGTTGAACTGGTTTGCGCCATCTGCCTGCCAGGCATACATTTTGTATTCGCCATTCACATACAGGAGGTGGAACAGTTCAGATATAATGGCATAGCCTTTACGCAGCGGCGTCTGCGGTGTTTCGCCGGTCTGAGCGGCAAACAGATTACGGCTATAGCAATACTTCCTTCCGCCAGAAAGTGCGGACCAGGTGTTGGGATTTTCTTCACCCACAGATGGGATATTTGACATGTCAAACACGGTCTTTTGCAGGTCGACCATACTGAGCAGATGATTAATATCTTTGGCTTTGTAATTGCTGTCGTAAATAAACGCCGGGGTATGAACCAGCGATGTGTACGGTTCAATACCGTGCGCAAAACCGCCGTACAGGCCATGGTTCCAGAAATCGTCCCCATGATCGCCAAAAATAACCAGCGTCGTGTTTTCCATTTGTTTGTGATTCATTAGCAGGCGCAGGACATCACCGACGGTGTTATCCATGCTTTCATAACCACGCTGCCAGCGAACGAAACTGTTATCACCTGCGGCCTTATAACCGTCCTGATAGCAAAGGTGGCTGCTCAGATTCCAGAAATAGAGCGCGAAAGGCTGCGACCTGTCGGCGATAATCGCTTCTGCGTTATGCAGCATTTCATTGGCCGTTTCGTACCAGTTAAATCGATCCTGTTCACTCCAGATCATATCGAAATTGGCCCAGTTTTTTGGGAAGCCCAATCCGGCGGTGCGGTAACCTGCCAGTCGTAATTGGTCAAACATCGGCGGTGCTTTACGTTTAACGCTTAATCCGACTTCGAAATTAACGTTGTGCTCCAGCACATTGTCATCCCCGTACAGCAGGTCGCTGACGGCCATAAATGATGATGTTGCTGAGGAGATAAAGTTGTTAAAGCGCAGTGAGTGGGGCACGATACTGTTCAGGCAAGGAAACCACTGACGGTGGCTGTAGATAGCCTGATTAAGACTTTCGAGATGAATGAAGACAATATTTTTTTTCATGGTTATTCCTTAAGAAGCAGATCCAGCATGCTGACATCGAAAGTATTGATGCCTAATGCCTGATGTACTTCCTGACGTTCACGGAAGCTGTCATCAATGAAAATGGCGTCAGGGTGAGTGATATAGATGGATTTCTTCTCATCACGCGAGATATGGAAGACCCGATCAAACAGAGTCTCAAGACGCCAGCGTTTGAGTTGGTACTGTAAATCGCCGTCGTGACGACTGATGAGATAGCAGGGGATCCCTTCGTTAACGCACTGATATAAAAAGCGAACGAGTGGCAGGCAAAGTTTGTTGTGAATGATGATTGTATCGTCGAAATCAACGTAAACATGGCCAAAGGGAATATCGCAACGAAAACGGTTCGTTAATGCCCTGCTGATGCGATTGGTCGGTTTAAGTGCGTCGATGGTGGCCGACAAACCCTGGTGTTCGTATAAAGATAGCAGAGCAAAATTGACACCGCGCACACGATTTACCGCCATAGTGCCGGCAATTCGGGGGGCAACTTCCAGCAGAGTGAGTGCACCATTAGCCGATTTTTTAACCTGGAAAAACCATGCCCCTTTCAGTTTAAGACGCGCTGAAATTGCCTGCGCCATCTCAAGGATTCCTGGCAGTTCGACCGTTTCCGAAGCCATTGAAATTCCCGCTCTAATACGTTCGCGAGTACGCGGCTGGCAAAATACAACCCCATATTTTTCTTGCGTAAAACAATCGACTGTATATTCAGCACCGGGCAGATATTCACTAATCAGCAAATCCTGGTTGTCGCGTAATTGTATTTCTAACGTGGATTTGTCGTTAACTTTTAACGCACCTTGCGCACCCTGACCACGGTCTGGCTTAATAAATACTGGCCAACTTTCAACCTCTTCCGCTGATTTATAGCAACGAGGTACCGGGACTATATCCCGTAACTTATCGTAGGTTCGGCTTTTATAACGAGTAATTTCACAACATTCGGTTTCAGAAGATACAATTTTTGCTGATATTTCAGTCTGATGCTGTGCATAAGCCAATAGCACGTCGTCATGAGCAGGAAAGATAAAATGAATGTCGTATAATAAAACAAATGCCTCAAGAGCCTGTAGCCAGCCATCTTCATTCACCGAAGGTAATATATGGTACTGCTCATCGTTATAACGGGCATGGTTGTCATAATCGGAGCCTGCAAGAAATAGCTTCACCGTTTTTTCATAACGAAGCGATAGCCAAATCTCACGACCGATTTCTGTACCAGCAGGTGAAATTAATACATTGATCATGCGGCGCCCGGGCGGATGGGAGTGTACGTTTACAGTATGAGATGATGTCTGATACACAACCCTGCAAATAACCCCCCATTTCACCCACTATTCATCCGATTAAAAGTGCTACAGAATCGGATAATCATGCCGATAACTCAAACTAACGCAGGGCTGTTTATCGTGAATTCACTGTATACCGCTGAAGGTGTAATGGATAAACACTCGCTGTGGCAGCGTTATGTACCGTTGGTGCGTCACGAAGCATTGCGCCTGCAGGTGCGTTTGCCGGCGAGTGTGGAACTGGACGATCTGCTACAGGCGGGCGGGATCGGGTTACTGAATGCAGTTGACCGATACGACGCTCTGCAAGGAACGGCATTTACCACTTACGCAGTGCAGCGTATTCGTGGGGCTATGCTGGATGAATTGCGCAGCCGTGATTGGGTGCCGCGCAGTGTCCGGCGTAATGCCCGCGAGGTAGCACAGGCTATGGGGCAACTTGAGCAAGAGTTGGGACGTAATGCGAGCGAAACAGAAGTCGCACAACGTCTCGGTATTCCGGTTGAGGAATACCGTCAGATGCTGCTCGATACCAACAACAGCCAGCTTTTCTCCTATGACGAATGGCGAGAAGAGCATGGTGACAGTATCGAAGTTGTGACTGACGATCATCAACAGGAAAACCCGTTATTCCAGTTAATGGAAAGTAATTTGCGTCACCGTGTAATGGAAGCCATTGAATCCTTACCGGAGCGTGAACAACTGGTTCTGACGCTGTATTACCAGGAAGAGCTTAATCTCAAAGAGATTGGTGCTGTTCTTGACGTCGGAGAGTCTCGGGTTAGCCAATTGCATAGTCAGGCTATTAAGCGCTTACGTACAAAGCTGGGTAAGTTATAGGTTGGTGAGACTATCTGTCGGGATCGCCCCTGAAAAATGCCGCACAACGCATTGACAACCAGGAGTTATCATGACGGTGCAGCAACCTAAAAGACGGCCACTAAGCCGCTATTTAAAAGACTTTAAACACAGCCAGACACATTGCGCCCATTGTCACAAATTACTCGACCGCATCACCCTGGTGCGTCGAGGAGAAATTGTGAACAAAATTGCAATTTCACGCCTGGATATGCTTCTGGATGAGGCCGCCTGGCAGCAGGAACAACAAGAATGGGTAGCGCTCTGCCGATTCTGTGGTGACCTGCATTGCAAAGAGCAAAGTGACTTCTTCGATATCATTGGATTTAAACAATTCCTGTTCGATCAAACTGAAATGAGTCATGGCACGGTGCGCGAATACGTGGTTCGTCTTCGCCGCCTGGGAAATCATTTGAGTGAATTGAACATCTCCCGTCACCTTCTCGATGAAGGGTATCCTGATGAGAATCTGGAACCCTGGTTACCCACCACCAGTACCAACAATTACCGCATAGCGCTGCGTAAGTACGCACAATTTAAAGCACAATCACGTTTTAACGTCGTGCAAAAGATCGCTGTCGGTGCCCGATCTGATATATATTAAAAATGAATAATATGTGACGCACAGGTGCCTGAAAATGATTCAGGCACCTGTGCGTTACGATCTTCATTTTCTGGTCGGAGTCACTATGAAACTTGCACTTTTGGGTCGTCAGGCGCTGATGGGGGTGATGGCTGTCGCGCTGGTTGCGGGGATGAGCGTCAAAACATTCGCCGCTGAAAATCTACTGAATAAAGTTAAAGAGCGCGGCACCTTGCTGGTGGGTCTGGAAGGCACCTATCCACCGTTCAGCTTCCAGGGCGATGATGGCAAACTTACCGGTTTCGAAGTGGAGTTCGCCGATGCGCTGGCGAAACATCTGGGCGTCAAAGCAGATCTGAAACCCACGAAATGGGACGGTATGTTGGCGTCGCTAGATTCAAAACGTATTGATGTGGTGATTAACCAGGTCACCATCTCCCCCGAGCGTCAGAAAAAATATGACTTCTCCACGCCGTACACCGTTTCCGGTATCCAGGCGCTGGTGAAAAAAGGCAACGAAGGTGGCATTAAATCCTCTGCCGATCTGAAAGGCAAAAAAGTGGGGGTGGGTCTGGGCACCAACTATGAAGAGTGGCTGCGTGCTAACGTCCAGGGCGTCGATATCCGCACCTACGATGATGACCCGACCAAATACCAGGATCTGCGCGTAGGCCGCATTGACGCCATTCTCGTGGATCGCCTCGCCGCACTCGATCTGGTGAAAAAGACCAACAACACGCTGGCAGTAGCCGGTGATGCCTTTTCACGCCAGGAATCGGGCGTTGCCCTGCGTAAAGGCAATGAAGACCTGCTGAAAGCCATTGATGCGGCGATTGCCGACATGCAGAAAGACGGCACCCTTAAGGCGCTGTCGGAAAAATGGTTTGGCGCTGATGTGACGAAGTAACCTCTCCGCAAGAAAAAGGCGCTAAATTCAGCGCCTTTTTTCATTTACGCGCTGTATACGTGCATAATAAAAACACTACACATCTCGCTACCGGAGGATATATGTCCTTGCAAAATCTCACCCGTTTTCCACGCCTGGAATTTATCGGCGCGCCGACGCCGCTGGAATACCTGCCGCGTTTTTCTGATTTCCTCGGTCGCGATATCTTTATTAAGCGTGATGACGTCACCCCCATCGCGATGGGTGGTAATAAGTTGCGTAAGCTGGAGTTTCTCGCGGCAGATGCGCTGCGCGAAGGGGCGGATACATTAATCACTGCGGGCGCCATTCAATCTAATCACGTGCGCCAGACGGCGGCGGTGGCGGCAAAGCTTGGGCTGCACTGTGTTGCGCTGCTGGAAAATCCGATTGGCTCGACAGCGGAAAACTACCTGACTAACGGCAACCGTCTGTTGCTGGATCTGTTCAATACGCAAATTGAAATGTGCGACGCGCTGACCGACCCCAAACGCCAACTGGAAGAGCTGGCGACGCGTATTGAGGCCCAGGGCTTCCGGCCTTACGTGATCCCGGTCGGCGGTTCAAACGCGCTGGGGGCGCTGGGCTATGTAGAAAGCGCGCTGGAAATCGCTCAGCAGTGTGAAGGGGCGGTGGGGCTTTCTTCGGTTGTGGTGGCGTCAGGCAGCGCCGGAACGCATGCCGGGCTGGCGATTGGTCTGGAACAGTTGCTCCCGGATGTCGAGTTAATCGGCGTGACGGTATCGCGCAGCGTTGCCGATCAGAAGCCGAAAGTGGTGACCCTGCAACAAGAGGTAGCACTGTTGCTGGAGGTGAAGGCCAGGGCAGAGATTACCCTTTGGGATGACTATTTTGTGCCGGGTTACGGCCAGCCTAATGATGAAGCCATGGAGGCTGTTAAACTGCTGGCGCGTCTGGAAGGTATTCTTCTTGACCCGGTCTATACCGGCAAAGCAATGGCTGGGTTGCTGGATGGGATTGAGCAGAAGCGTTTTAAAGATGACGGCCCGATTTTGTTTGTCCACACCGGTGGTGCTCCGGCGCTGTTTGCCTATCACCCGCACGTTTAATCTCCAGGCAGAACAACCATAATGCAAGAAAGTCTACAACTGGTGATCGACTCTGCACCGTTCCTGCTTAAAGGGGCGGTATTTACGCTGCAACTGAGTATCGGCGGCATGTTTTTTGGCCTGCTGCTGGGGTTTATGCTGGCGTTAATGCGCCTGTCGCCGCTGCTGCCTGTGCGCTGGCTGGCACGCGTCTACATTTCGATTTTTCGCGGTACACCGCTTATCGCCCAGCTGTTTATGATCTACTACGGGCTGCCGCAATTCGGGATTGAGTTGGATCCGATCCCGGCAGCGATGATTGGGCTGTCGCTCAATACGGCAGCCTATGCGTCGGAAACCTTGCGTGCGGCGATCTCCTCTATTGATAAAGGGCAGTGGGAAGCGGCGGCCAGTATCGGTATGTCGCCGTGGCAAACGCTGCGTCGCGCGATTCTGCCGCAGGCCGCGCGCGTGGCGCTGCCGCCGCTGTCGAACAGTTTTATCAGCCTGGTGAAAGACACCTCGCTGGCGGCAACGATTCAGGTACCGGAACTGTTCCGCCAGGCGCAACTGATCACGTCACGTACGCTGGAAGTCTTCACCATGTATCTCGCTGCGTCGCTGATTTACTGGGTGATGGCGACGGTGCTTTCTGCCTTGCAGAACTACTTTGAAAATCAGTTGAACCGTCAGGAGCGCGATCCAAAATGAGTGCCATCGAAGTGAAAAATCTGGTGAAGCAATTCCACGGCCAGACGGTGCTGCACGGTATCGATCTGGAGGTGGCGCAAGGTGAAGTCGTGGCGATTATCGGCCCCAGCGGATCCGGAAAAACCACGCTGCTACGCAGTATCAACCTGCTGGAGCAGCCCGAGAGCGGTACGATTCGGGTGGGTAACATGACCATCGACACTGCGAAGCCGCTGGGGCAACAGAAGAACTTGATTCGCCAGTTGCGCCAGCACGTGGGGTTTGTGTTCCAGAACTTCAATTTGTTTCCGCACCGCACGGTGCTGGAAAATATTATTGAAGGCCCGGTGATTGTGAAAGGTGAACCGAAGGATGAAGCGACAGCACGTGCGCGTGATCTGCTGGCGAAAGTCGGCTTAAGCGGCAAGGAGACCAGCTATCCCCGGCGCTTGTCCGGTGGGCAGCAGCAGCGCGTGGCGATTGCCCGTGCGCTGGCGATGCGCCCGGATGTCATTTTGTTCGATGAGCCGACCTCAGCGCTGGATCCTGAGTTGGTGGGGGAGGTGCTCAATACTATCCGCCAACTGGCGCAGGAAAAACGAACGATGGTGATCGTGACCCATGAAATGAGCTTTGCCCGTGATGTAGCGGACCGGGCCATCTTTATGGATCAGGGACGCATCATCGAGCAGGGGCCGGCGAAATCCTTATTCGCCCATCCGCAGCAGCCGCGTACACAGCAATTCCTGGAAAAATTCCTGATGCAGTAACGATCTTCCGATTCGGGAGTGAATCGCTTTCCGAATCGGAGAATAACCCTGACTTAAGCTAAATTTATTAATGCGTATTTAATTACAGGCAACGTTAATAATGCTATTTGGCGCTATTCAGGCGCATTGCTTTAGCACAAAAAAACAGAGTTTCCTGTCTCAAATAGTTCATGTAACACGCGAATTTTCTTACTTATTTTCCATAAAACCGATATTTTACGCATATAAAAAAGATTTATGTGTTAATTTATTGTATTCATAAGAATGATTATTATTGTCACAGGGGTGATAGCGGTCAGTATGCGGGATAATGACTTTTTCTCGTGGCGCAGGGAGATGCTGCTACGTTTTCAGGAGATAACGGACAAGGACGACGTATATTCAACATTACAGCAGCAAACGCAGCTGCTGGAATTTGACTATTTTGCACTGTGTGTCCGTCATCCGGTGCCATTTACGCGCCCGAAAATCAATGTACACACCACGTACCCGGACGCTTGGATGACACATTATCAGGCCGAAAATTATTTCGCCGTCGATCCTGTACTCAAGCCGGAAAATTTCCTGCACGGACATTTGCCGTGGAATGACAAATTATTTCACGAGACGCCGGAATTATGGAATACCGCGCGGGATTTTGGATTACGCAAAGGGATTACGCAGTGTTTGATGCTGCCAAATCATGCGCTGGGGTTCCTGTCCGTTTCTCGTTCCAGTCTTCTGCATCATCCGCAGTATGACGAAGAGATTGAACTGCGCCTGCAAACGCTGGTTCAGTACAGTCTGATTACGCTTTCCCGGCTGGGCGACGATATGGTTATTGCGCCAGAAATGAAATTCAGTAAGCGCGAGAAAGAAATTCTGAAATGGACGGCGGAAGGGAAAACCTCGGCGGAAATCGCCATGATTCTGTCCATCTCCGAGAATACGGTGAATTTTCACCAGAAGAATATGCAGAAGAAATTCAACGCGCCGAATAAAACGCAGATTGCCTGCTACGCCGCTGCGACGGGAATCATCTGAGCTTCACCTTTGTTCTGCGTGCCAGACGCATACCGGCTGCCAGCTTTTGTGAGCTGCCAGCCGGATTCATTTACTGGCGATAAGCTTGTTTGATCTGCTTCACAGTGTTGGTGAACACCGCTGCCTGAGCTTCATCTTCCAGCGTCGCGATCTGTTTTTCCATTTTAATGATGACGCGACCCGCATCAGCTTGCCCCATTGCCTGCAGCATCAGCGTGATCATCGCTTTCAGGCATGAGACTTCCTGAGCCAGTTCCTGGTTATTATCAGCAGTGGAAAAATCAGGTGTGCTCATTTATTTACCTCGTTATGTTACCGTGCTTAACGTGACGGTGAATGCCAAAGCGGCGGAGTATACCACAAGCCGCGGGAAAAATAGCAGTGGTTGTTTTTTGTGCGCCTGCAACCTGGTTTATTAAATTAAACATTAAGCGAATATTTAATTCGAATAGTGTAGCCAAAATATATGTTTAATTGAGGTAGACCGACGGTTAATTATTGTTACAAAGTCCTGCTTTTATTTTTCCCTCAGAATAAAAAAGAACTTTTGGGCAGCTTTCCGAAAACATTTTTTAAAACGCAGCCCTGATGCGGCGCGGCCTGCAGAAGTTTCCACATAATGTACAGGTTAATTTCCAAAAACGAGAACAAAATCGAATGGGAGGCATTTTTTAACTTTCAATAATGCGGTGAAAACCGTTAGTATGTGAGGAATTAGCTTGCAGCAGCGTCATCCCTTTTCTGGAGATATTCCATTGATCAACGTACTTCTTGTTGATGACCACGAACTGGTGCGCGCAGGGATACGACGCATTCTCGAAGATATTAAGGGCATAAAAATTTCTGGCGAAGTTTGTTGCGGTGAGGATGCCGTAAAATGGTGCCGGACACACTCCGTCGACGTTGTGTTGATGGATATGAACATGCCTGGCATTGGCGGAATTGAAGCCACACGCAAGATTGCGCGCGCGAATATCGACACGAAAGTCATCATGCTAACCATTCACACCGAAAACCCGCTTCCGGCAAAAGTGATGCAGGCGGGGGCGTCGGGCTATCTCAGCAAAGGCGCTGCGCCTCAGGAAGTCGTCAATGCGATCCGCTCCGTGCATTCCGGGCAGCGATACATCGCTTCCGACATTGCTCAGCAAATGGCGCTCAGCCAGATCGAACCGGAAAAAACTGACTCCCCGTTTGACAGTTTGTCTGAACGCGAATTGCAGATTATGCTGATGATCACCAAAGGTCAGAAGGTCAATGAGATCTCTGAACAACTGAATCTCAGCCCCAAAACGGTGAACAGCTACCGCTATCGTATGTTCAGTAAATTGAACATACACGGTGACGTGGAGCTGACTCACCTGGCAATTCGCCACGGTCTGTGCAATGCGGAGACGTTAGCAAGTCAGTGAATGAAGTTTTCGATTCAAAAGCCTTTCTCAAGACAGTGACCAGCAAGCCGGGTGTCTACCGTATGTATGACACCGGCGGCACTGTTATCTATGTAGGCAAAGCAAAAGATCTCAAAAAGCGCCTCTTCAGTTATTTTCGCAGCAATCTTGCTTCGCGAAAAACGGAGGCGCTGGTTGCGCAGATCCAGCAAATTGATGTCACGGTCACCCATACCGAGACGGAAGCGTTACTACTCGAGCATAACTACATCAAGCTTTACCAGCCGCGCTACAACGTACTGCTGCGTGATGACAAATCCTATCCTTTTATATTCCTCAGCGGCGACACGCATCCGCGTCTGGCGATGCACCGTGGTGCGAAGCACGCGAAAGGGGAGTATTTCGGCCCGTTTCCAAACGGTTATGCGGTGCGGGAAACCCTGGCACTGCTGCAAAAAATCTTTCCCGTGCGCCAGTGCGAAAATAGCGTTTATCGCAACCGCTCGCGCCCCTGTCTGCAATACCAGATTGGCCGCTGTCTTGGCCCCTGCGTGGCGGGCCTGGTAAGCGAAGACGAATATGCGCAGCAGGTGGACTATGTGCGCCTGTTTCTGGCCGGCAAAGACGATCAGGTGCTGACACAGCTTATTGCGCGGATGGAAAAGGCCAGCCAGGCGCTGGAGTTTGAAGAAGCGGCGCGTATTCGCGACCAAATTCAGGCTGTGCGTCGAGTCACTGAGAAACAGTTTGTCTCGAATACCGGAGACGACCTGGACGTGATCGGCGTGGCATTCGATAACGGGATTGCCTGCGTGCATGTGCTCTTTATTCGCCAGGGTAAAGTCCTGGGGAGCCGCAGCTACTTCCCGAAAGTGCCGGGCGGCACGGAGCTCGGCGAAGTGGTGGAAACCTTTGTCGGGCAGTTTTATCTGCAGGGCAGCCAGATGCGCACCCTGCCGGGCGAGATCCTGCTCGATTTCAACCTGAGCGATAAAATGCTGCTGGCGGACTCCTTATCGGAGCTTGCCGGGCGCAAGGTTAACGTGCAGACCAAACCGCGTGGTGATCGCGCGCGTTACCTGAAACTGGCGCGCACCAATGCCGCGACGGCGCTCAGTACGAAACTGTTGCAGCAGTCGACCGTGAGTCAACGTCTGACGGCGCTGGCAACGCTGCTCAAGCTGCCAGAAGTGAAGCGCATGGAGTGTTTCGATATCAGCCATACCATGGGCGAGCAGACGGTGGCGTCCTGCGTGGTGTTTGATGCCAACGGACCTTTGCGTGCGGAATACCGTCGTTACAACATTACCGGCATCACGCCGGGCGATGATTACGCAGCAATGAACCAGGTACTGCGTCGTCGTTATGGGAAAGCGATTGAAGAGAACAAAATCCCGGATGTCATTTTGATCGACGGCGGGAAAGGACAGCTGGGCCGGGCTAAAACGGTGTTTGCTGAACTCGACGTCCCGTGGGATAAGCACCACCCGCTACTGCTGGGCGTGGCGAAAGGTACCGACCGTAAGGCCGGGCTTGAGACGCTGTTCTTCGAACCGGAAGGGGAAGGGTTCAGCCTGCCACCGGATTCTCCGGCGCTGCACGTAATTCAGCATATTCGCGACGAGTCGCACGATCATGCAATCAGCGGTCACCGTAAAAAACGGGCAAAAGTGAAAAATACCAGTAGCCTGGAGACCATCGAAGGCGTGGGGCCGAAGCGCCGCCAGATGCTGTTAAAGTACATGGGCGGTCTGCAAGGCTTGCAGAATGCGAGCATCGAAGAAATTGCAAAAGTGCCGGGTATCTCGCAAGGCCTGGCAGAAAAGATCTACTACTCGTTGAAACATTAAAGGCTCTGTAGCAACATAGGGTCAAAATTTACTGACAACAGACAGTTACCGTCACTATGCAATTTAATATTCCTACATTGCTCACCCTGTTCCGCGTCATCCTGATTCCATTCTTTGTGTTGGCGTTTTATCTGCCTGTTCCGTGGTCACCTTTCGCAGCGGCATTGATTTTTCTGGTTGCTGCGGTTACAGACTGGTTTGACGGTTTTCTGGCCCGTCGCTGGAATCAGAGCACGCGGTTTGGTGCATTCCTCGATCCGGTAGCCGATAAGGTGCTGGTGGCTATCGCCATGGTGATGGTGGCTGAGCATTACCACAGCTGGTGGGTAACGCTGCCTGCGGCAACGATGATCGCCCGTGAGATCATTATCTCAGCGCTGCGTGAGTGGATGGCGGAGCTCGGAAAGCGTAACAGTGTGGCGGTGTCCTGGGTGGGGAAAGTGAAAACGACCGCGCAAATGGCGGCGCTGACCTGGATGCTGTGGCGCCCGAACGAGTGGGTAGAGTGGGCGGGAATTGGCCTGTTCTTTATCGCGGCGTTGCTGACACTGTGGTCCATGTTGCAATATCTGAACGCTGCGCGCGGGGATTTGCTCGATCAGTGATCGTATCGCGTTAATTTTCAGCAAACGATCCGGGTTTTGAAAAATATCGTTGACTCAGTGCGTCAGGTAAGTAGAATGCATCGCATCAGACGGCAGTACAGCTCGCCAGATGATAACAAAATCAAGTAATTAGCATTAAACTTGATATTGCGGGAATAGCTCAGTTGGTAGAGCACGACCTTGCCAAGGTCGGGGTCGCGAGTTCGAGTCTCGTTTCCCGCTCCAGTTTAAAAGCATCGGCATATTGCGGGTGCTGGCTGAAAAGCCTGAAGTATCTGGCGCGTTAGCAAAGCGGTTATGTAGCGGATTGCAAATCCGTCTAGTCCGGTTCGACTCCGGAACGCGCCTCCAATTTCTTTCCGAGCCCGGGTGGTGGAATCGGTAGACACAAGGGATTTAAAATCCCTCGGCGTTCGCGCTGTGCGGGTTCAAGTCCCGCCCCGGGTACCATGGGAAAGAACAGAATAATCAAAGCAATAAGCAGTGTCGTGAAACCACCTCCGGGTGGTTTTTTTGTTTTTATCATTAATCATCTGTGATTCGCGAATATACGCATTACGTTTTCCTTTCCTGGTATTCCATCTGCCTATCCGCGTACTAAATCAGGTGGCTACACGCCGCCGTCTAATCCTGTTAGCGTTACACGCCGCTTTTCTGAGTCTCAATATTGCTGGGATTGCGGAATATAACGTTTAAAAGACATTATTTAACGAGGGGTTTATGCGCGGGATTGTATGTATTTTAGGGCTTTCAGTGGTGTTGGCCGGCTGTGATAAATCGGTTGAAGACAAAAAAATCTCCGAACTGACAAATGAAGAAGCGCAGGCATTATGTAAGTCTCCGCAGGCGCTTGAGCAATTAACCAACAACTTCAAAGCAGGCACCAGCGAATTTTTAACCCAGCATCCCTTTAACTATTCTCCTTTTGTTGATCGCATCGCCAGTATAACCAAGAGCATTACTGATTCTGAGCAGAGAAGAAAAAACCGTATCGATTCCGACTTCCTCTATACCGCTGAGACCTTTAACAAAGGTTTTGGTCAGTCAGATGTCCTGAAAATCAGCAACCCAACGCTTTCTTCTACCGGGCAGGAACGCCTGAACTGCAGCGCCTAGGCCGATTTCAGCAGCGATGAGATTTATGGCAAAGCCTTCTCGACGCCGGTTTCCTATACCATCACTAAAGCTGACAAGAAAATGGTCATCGAAGGCCAGATCTCGCTGACGGATATGCGGCAAAGCAAGGTTGAGCCGACGGCGGGCCAGAAAGCGTGGCGTGATAAATACGAAGCTGAGCTGAATGCGAAAGACCAGGCTTTGCGTGATATCCCGGACAGCGAATACCAGCCCATTTCCGCAAAAGATCTTTTCTATGCCTATTTCTCTCAGACACCACGCCAGTTTAGCGATGATGAACTGATGGGGCTCTTTAGCAACAAATGGAACAGCACCAGCGATACGTTTGCGAAAGAAGACATCAAGAAAGAAGAACTGCCGCAAATTAAGGCAAAAATTGCGCAATATAAAGACATTAAAAATATTGTGCTTTATTCGGTCAGCGACGGTTCTTATCACAATGAAGACTACCTGAAACTGAAAACAGCATCCGGTGAAGACGGAATCAAAATCAGCGATATGGGCGTCTTTACCCTGACCGGAAGCAGCTATGACCTTGCCATCAAAGGGTATAAGTATAATAACTTCCTGTGCAATATGAACGGTGGTATTACGGTCAGCGACCGCGGCGTGTCATTATCTGTTGATAAAACACTGCGTGGCTGCACGGTAAAAATTCCGGACGATCAGGCGCGCGATATTTCCGCGAAATTCGCCGATTTCAACGGCAAAGGTAAAAATATCAGTACCGCTGTGAAATACTTCATCCATATCGACAGCATTAATGGCGACCGCAATATCCTCAACGCCACCCTGGTAAAAGATGATGTGCAGTTTATCGATCCGGACACTAAAGCCGTGATTCTGCATACTGTCATCAATTAACAGAGTGGGTAGCGCAACGAAAAATTAACGCTTGTTTCCCTATGATAAAAGCCGGGCTTGTCCCGGCTTTTTTTACGATTATCGTTTCTGTGATACCCTTCTTTTTTTTTCTATCCCTTATGCCATCAGGAGAGTCGTAAATGACCGAAGGCCCGTTAAATGAAAATGAATTGCAGTGGCTGGAAGAGACATTAGTCGCCTATGGCCAAAACGATGAATCCGTACTTGATGTGGCGGAACTGGATGGCATGCTGACGGCCGTATTGTCTGGTCCGGTGGTTGTGGAGCCGGCTCGCTGGCTGGTGGCCGTGTGGGGCGGGGAAAAGAATATCCCGCGCTGGAAGAACGATCGCGAGATGAACCGCTTTATCGACCTCTGCTTTAAACATCTGAACGATATCGCCGAACGCCTGAGTGATTACCCGGATCAGTTTGAGCCTGTCTTTGGCTACAACGAAGTGGACGGCAAGAGCTACACGGTGGTGGAAGAGTGGTGTTTTGGTTACATGCGCGGCATGGCGCTCACCGACTGGTCAGCCTTGCCGGAGGAGCGTAAGGCCGATCTGTATGTGATTGCGTTACATGGTCTGGAAGAGAACTTCGACCGTCTGGATGAATTCACCGAAGAGGAATTTAATGCCAGCATTGAGGCTATCAAACCCGCAGCGCTGCGCCTTTACGACTACTGGTCGGAAAACCCGCAGCAGGTAGCTGTTCAGCAACCACAGGTGAATGGCGTCAAAGTCGGGCGTAACGATCCCTGCCCATGCGGTAGCGGTAAGAAATTCAAAAGCTGCTGTCTGCACTAAAAAAATCGGGCTCATCGCGAGCCCGTTTTTTTATCCTACTTCTGGCAGCAAACCTGCTGAAATCGCAAACTGTACCGCGATAATGGTCACCCCACAGGCCATAACCAGACAGAGCGCAGGTTTACCCCCGAAAACACGATATTCCGCTTCCGGGTGCATCTTACGGCTTTGCCACGTCAACAGGGCCGGTATCAGCAGTGCCAGCACCGCAAGTGCCACGCTTGCATAACCCAGCGCCATCACAAACCCACGCGGATAGAAGAGGGCGAACGCCAGCGCCGGCAGGAAGGTAATCGCCCCGGTTTGCAGACGCCCGGTGGCGGTGTTACGGCGCTGGAACAGGTCAGCGAGATAATCAAACAGCCCAAGGGATACGCCGAGGAACGAGGTCGCCAGCGCCAGGTCGGCGAACAGGTGCACCGCCAGTTCCACATGCGGGGAGGCAACCACTTCGCGTAACGCTTCCAGAAGCCCGTTAAGCCCGGCATGGTTGGCCAGCATCCCCATAAAGGTGGATGACTTAATGCTGCCAAGGGTGGCCAGTTGCCAGAAAATATAGGCGACCAGCGGGATGGCGCTGCCGGTAATAAATATCCCGCGCAGTTTGCGCACGTTACCACCCATATAGCTGACGATACTCGGCACGCTGCCGTGAAAACCAAACGAGGTAAAAATGACCGGCATGGCGGACAGGGCCAGCCCTTTTTCCAGTGGTAGCGTCAGTAAATTCACCTGATGAACATGCGGAAGCAGTAGCGCGAGCATCACCACCAGGAAGATAATTTTGGCGCTGAACAGGAAGCGGTTGAATAAATCGACCAGCGAGGTGCCAATGCAGACCACGCCACCGGCGACAAAAGTAAACAGGAAGACGCCGTTAACTGACGAGATGTTCATGCCGGTCCAGGCAGTGAGGCTGGAGGCCAGCAACTCGCCGGCACCGCTCATGTAGGCTGCCGTCAGGGCATACATCAAAAACATCATGCTAAAACCGGTGACCCACTGCCCATAGCGCCCAAGGTAGCGCCGCGCAAGGCTGCCCAGCCCGGTATCTGCAGGCACGTGCTGATAGACTTCCAGCAATAACAGCGCGGTGTAACACATCAGTCCCCACAGCGCGAAGAGTAAAACCAGCGTTACACTGAATCCCACTCCGGCTGCCGCCAGTGGCATCGCCAACATACCTGCGCCAATTGTGGTTCCTGCCACAATAAAAACACTACCAAGTGTTCGATTTTTCACACTTTCCTCTGGAATTAAACTCCATTCATCTTCAAATCTGCGGCGCAGAGTATGTGAAAAGTACGACGTCGTCAAACAGGCCTTACAATAGGTGTAAACTAATAGTTCCATTCCATCGGCGGTGTGGGCTTTCGGACATTTGCCCAGCGGAATCAGGCACTTTGTCTACTTCATAAGGACAATATTTTTGCGCGACAATCAGGCGTACCTTAAAAAAGAATGATAAAGATTCAAAAAAAGAGGTGGTCATGTCGGGGACGAATCCGTTTGTTGCGAAATGGACGCGCGGTGGGAATTTGTTATGTCACGGTAACTGGATCATTACCTGGCAGGGCGAGGCGGTTATATTGCCAGAATCCCGGCGGGAAAAGGACATGAATACCTGGGCCATCTACTCGATTATCGACCCGGACGATGAAACTTTTGCCCAGGGACTGCACGAAGACGAGTGGATTATCGACAATGTCGAGTGGCTGACCGATCTGTTTTATGACCACCACATCCCCATGGAAACGGAGAATTATCGTTATTTCTATCAGGCGGTGAATCGGCAGGACTGGCGATGTACAAGTTGCGCGGGATGCATGTAAACCTGTCATAGCGCAAAAAACCATCCTAAAGATGTGTCTATGATGCATCTTTTAAGTGGAGGATGTATGGCGTCAATTCATGGTCACGAAGTACTTAATATGATGCTGGAGTCAGGCGAACGTTATTCCGAGAAGAGTCTGGAAGCGGCAATTTGTACGCGCTTTGGCGACGACGCGCGTTTTCATACCTGTTCAGCAGAAGATATGACGGCAGGGGAGCTGGTAGCGTTTCTGGCATCGCGTGGGAAATTCATTCCCGCCGAAGATGGGTTTTCTACCCACGAAAGTAAAATCTGTCAGCATTAAAAAAATAACGCGGTAATGAACGTTCATTACCGCGTTTTGCTTAATTTGCGGTATCGAGAGTCGACAGCTCTTTATCGATGAAGTAGAGGCCTTCGCCGCTTTTACCTGCCAGCGTCAGCTTATCAATAACGGATTTAAACAGTTTCTCTTCTTCATGCTGTTCTGCGACGTACCATTGCAGGAAATTAAAGGTTGGATAATCCTGCGAGGTCATTGCCACGTGCGCCAGTTCATTAATTTGACGGGTAATGAGCTGCTCGTGTTCGTAGGTCGCACGGAATAACTCATCCAGTGAGCCATATTCAGCCACCGGCGAGGTGATGGTGTTAATGCGCGGCAGGCTGCCGGTATCTGTCAGATAATCAAACAGACGCTGCATGTGTGTCATCTCTTCCTGGGCGTGACGACGCAGAAACGCGGCCGCACCTTCAAAGCTGTTATAGCTGCACCAGGCGCTCATTTGTTGATAAAGCAGAGACGAGAAAAGTTCGAGGTTCATCTGCTCATTCAGTTTTTCAATCATTTCAGCTTTAAGCATGGTGCCGCTCCAGAAGAATAATAAAGGGGGGTAATGAGCGGCCACTATAATTTGTTATTTAATTATTTGCAAAAGGTAAAATAAAAAATAATTTTTATTAAAAATGAGAATGGGAATAAAACGCATTGCAGGGAAATAAATGGGGAAATGATAATTGTTCTATATTTTAAATAAATATTAATGCCAGCGAAAATTCGCTGGCATTAACCGTTACCATGCCCCGATGGTTGGGGTGCGGTTGAGCGCCATACCGCGGCACTGGTACTGAATGGTGATGGTGGTGTTCATGCAGACAGAGCCACTGATCAGGCTGCAGGTTGAAATCGGTTGACCGTAGGCCACCGCGGTCGCATAGCCCATTTGTTGGCACTGCTTGTTGGCGGTTCCCTGCGTGGTGTATTCGTCATAGTGCGCGTCTTGCATCATCGCCTGACTGAAACTTAGGCGGATCAGACCATTGGTATTGTCAACGTTACTGACTTTGGGTTCTTTTGTTATCGAGCACCCGGCGAGCAGTAGCAGCGAGGCGGCAACAAGGATTTTGTTCATTAAATCGCTCTGATTCTTATGGGCATTGTTGCATCTTACCGACTTCTCACGCGGGCAATCGGCAGAATAGCCTGCGTAACTGGCCTTTTTACGCGCAACGGCGTTCAGTCTGCCAGGCGGTCATAAATCTGGGCAAAAACATTCTGCTGCTGGCGAAAAAGGGCGACCAGCCGTGGGTCAAAATGTCGACCATTGCCATCCTCAATCATCTGCACGGCTTTTTCATGGCTAAAGCTGGGTTTATAGATGCGTTTTTGTCGTAGCGCATCGTAAACGTCGGCCAGCGCCAGGATGCGCGCTTCCAAAGGGATCTGCTCCCCGCGCAGGCCTTCCGGATAGCCGCTTCCGTCCCATTTTTCATGATGAAAATGGATCATGTTTTCTGCCACTGACCCCAGCGATAGCCCCTGAATAATGCGCCAGCCCTTGATTGTATGCAGTTTCATCTCGTCAAACTCATCCGGGGTGAGTGGCCCTTCTTTGCGCAAGATGCGTTCGGGGACCGCAATTTTGCCGCTACGGTATTCGTCATTAATCAGCTGATTGACGTCTTCCCTGATGGCACGCAACTGTGGGCTAAAGGCAAACACACAGGTGATGCGCAGGGCGGGATAATTGATAGTAACGCGCGGTATTGTCCATTTCGCTGGCGTCGTTAATGTAGAAATCCGTCCGCTCCTCGGTGCGGATCACACCGCTGTATAAGCCGTAGCTGTCGCTATTGAAACGCTGGCTAATCTCATCTCCGCCAATGGGGCGTATCTGGATGTTATAGCCAAAGCGCTCATTGAGCATGCCGGCGATACGTGGGTACAAGCCCTGATAATTTCCTTGCGCGTCGCGCCAGAACTCGAAGCTTTCACCGTCATAGACCCACGGGGAATAGGATCCGGCTGTTTCTGATGTGCAGACGGGGCTGCGCTGGCATGCCCGAGCCAGAGAAGCGTGCTACAGAGTAAGAACAGTGAGAAAAGCGAGGTGGTTAGCTTTCTTCCGCAGCACCATTTCACCTGGGCATCCTCAGTCGTTGTCACTATTGTTTTATATGCAGTTTAGTAAGCCTTTGCCTGCCGACATTTTTTTCTTCATTTTGCGAGCCTGCAAGACGCTCAGGGTCGTTACCGGCAAAAATGTGAAGGCAATTTGCTTTTTTAAAACATTTTTTCATTAAATTTGAAAGTATGTTTGTCAGGTAGTAAGGTTGACTAAATTTGGCTATCCAATGCATTAACCAGGAGATGAACATGAAGATTGCACTGATGATGGAAAACAGCCAGGCAGGGAAAAACGCCATCATCCTTAAAGAGCTTAAAACGGTTGCGGATGAAAAAGACTTTCCGGTCTTCAACGTGGGCATGAGTGATGAAAACGATCATCACCTGACCTATATCCACCTTGGTATTATGGCCAGCATTCTGCTGAATGCCAAAGCGGTTGACTTTGTGGTCACCGGCTGCGGCACAGGGCAGGGCGCGCTGAGGTCCCTGAACATCCACCCGGGCGTGGTATGCGGCTACTGTATCGATCCGGCTGATGCGTTCCTGTTTGCCCAGATTAACAATGGCAACGCGCTGTCATTACCGTTCGCGAAAGGCTTTGGCTGGGGCGCGGAACTGAATGTGCGCTTCATCTTTGAAAAAGCGTTCACCGGCCGTAACGGTGAGGGCTATCCGCCGGAGCGTAAAGAGCCGCAGGTGCGTAATGCCGGTATCCTGAATCAGGTGAAAGTGGCGGTGGTCAAAGAGAATTACCTCGACACGCTGCGCGCTATCGATCCGGAGCTGGTGAAAACCGCCGTATCTGGCCCGCGTTTCCAGCAGTGCTTCTTTGAAAATTGCCAGGACAAAGAGATCGAAGCCTTTGTACGTGAGATCCTTGCCTGATACCCCACGGGGCCAGCGTGAGCTGGCCTCTGTTTTCCCGCAGTGTTAAAAGAACGTTTTTTCCCGCCCGATTTTTCCAAATATATTTTAAAAACCTAAAAAACTTTAGCGTTATAACTCGCAGATTCAACACGCATTTTTAACAAAAAACCGACTTCTTAAAAAATTAAAAAGTGATTTACATCACGGAATGCTTGCTTTTTGTGATGTGGGTCATATTATGTACGCATCAACCGATAACACCTGCATAACAAATCGCCGGAGCAAGACATGAAACTGCGTAAAATCCTGAAAAGCATTTTTGAAACCTACTGCAAAACTTTCAAAGACGTACCCCCTGGTGCTATGTTCTGATGAAAAAAACCTGCCGAGAGCAGGTTTTTTTATGTCCGCAGTAAAAGGCGGAACAGCAGTGAAAGCGGCGATTTTTCGCCGCTTTTTGTTTATCAGAAGAAGACCGAAACCAGCATGTAGCTGGCGGCGCAGGCGCAGCTCACGCCAATCAGACCCGGAATAATAAAGCTGTGGTTAATAATAAACTTACCGATGCGCGTGGTGCCTGAGCGGTCAAAGCCGATACAGGCCAGGTCGCTTGGGTAGGTCGGCAGCACAAAGTAGCCGTAAGAGGCCGGGAAGAAGGCCAGCAGCATTTTGGGTTCGACGCCCAGCATCAGGCCCATGGGGGCGACGGCGGTCAGTGCGGCGGCCTGGCTGTTGACCAGTTTCGATACGAGGAACAGAACGATCGCGTAGGTCCACGGATGGCTTTTCACGACGCCTTCCAGCGCCATTTTTAACTCGTCCAGATGCGCCTGGAAAAAGGTATCACTCATCCACGCAACGCCGAAGACTGAGAAAATTGCCACCATCCCCGCTTTGAATACCGCACCGCCGGAAATGGCGGACGCGTTGACTTTACAGACCACCAGCATCACGGCACCGGCAATCAGCATTATCATCTGAATGACCAGGTTCATGGAAAGCGGGGAGATCTTACCTTTGACTTCGAACGCCGGACGCAACTGCGGCAATGCCCCGAGTAACACCACGACCAGGATCCCGGCAAAGAAGATCCACGTTGACCAGTAAGCCTGCTTCGGGAAGCTCTGATTCATCAGCGTTTCGCTGCCGCCGTAGATGAATTCACGCTGTTTCGGGTCTTTTAATTTCGCCTGAAACTCCGGATCGTCCGCCAGATCTTTACCACGACGCAGGCTCCACAGTGCCGCAATGGCCACCCCGAACAGGGATGCCGGGACAGATACGGCCAGTATTTCAAGGATGCTCCACGCATGGCCAATACCATGTTGTGCAGCAAGTATCGAGACCAGTGAGACGACGGCAACTGACACCGGTGATGCGGTGATCGCCATCTGCGAGGCAATGGACGCCACTGCCATTGGGCGTTCCGGGCGAATATTTTTCTTCAGTGCGATGTCGGCAATGATAGGGAACATGGTGTAAACCACATGTCCGGTGCCACACAGGAAGGTTAATGTCCAGGTGGTGAATGGTGCCAGCAACGTGATGTGTTGCGGGTGGCGGCGTAATAACCGCTCGGCGAATTGCATCATTACGTTCAGACCGCCTGCGGTTTGCAGCGTGGCTGCACAACCGATAACGGCAAGAATCGTGAGCATAACATCAACCGGCGGCTTGCCCGGTTCCAGACCAAATACAAAACTCAGGATAAAAAGGCCGATACCGCTGATTAAACCCAGCCCCATCCCGCCAAAACGCGTCCCTATTAATAAACAGAGAATTATAATGATAAATTCAATGGTAATCATGACTCACCTTGTCCTTGACATTAACACATTGAACAAATCATTACATTTTGTAATGCCTTTCAATGAGAGCCAGATCCAATTTGAGCAAATTTAATAAAAGCAATAAGTTATACACTTTCCATTAACAAATGATTCATACCTTGGCAAAATAATAGATCAGCCGTGCAAATAGGGGTTTGCATTCGGCTGGTCGCAGTATATTTAATGGCGGGAATATTACCAGGTTAAGGAAATTGATTCTCTGGAATATATATCGAGATGCTTTTTAAATTCTTCACTGTTGCCTTGTTGTTCTGCGTGAATATTTTCCAGAAGATTGAGTGTCAGTGTATCAGTATTCATTTTAGCCTCTTCAGCCAGACACTCCAGTTCATAGGCGCGCAGCGCCTGGTTTTCCAGAATCTGGCTGAGTGCATCATCAAGACAGGCGACGCTGTGATCCGGCATATTGACCGCTCTAATAACAGGGTGCCTTCCCGATGCCTTGATATAATCGAATACGCACATCATATGGGTCACGCATTTTTGTGCCTGAATACGCAGAAATACGCCCATACGGGGCTGGTTGCGCTCCATACACCAGTTGCTGAGCGAAATATAAATATGTGATGCTCGAAATTCCAGATTCATTTGTGCATTTAATTTTTGCGCCATTGCGGAGGTCGTCATAATAATATCCTTATTGCAGGGTAAGGTTTCGCACGTGATTATTTAATGCGGTAAACTTTCCAGCAGTCCTCTACCTCGATGGGAGTAGCATAGCGAGTTTAGCGGTTTAAGAATATCCTCAATTATATTACTTTACCGTTCGTTACACCCCTGTGACATTTGGATGATCCTTTTTTTATTCTGTTATATCTGCTCATTTTTTATTATTTTCGGTGTGAATAATTCACCGGGCAATAATAGATATTTTGTTCAACGTACTGATAATTCGCCGGTTGTATAAAAAGTGACAGGTTGTGTATAGCAAACGGCAAGAGTGTGACCTGTGGGTGATTTTGAAACAGTGTTTTGATTTATTGTAAGGACAATTATTTACAAAAACAGGGTAAGGAGTCCGTAATGAAAAAAGTGGCGGTGCTGTTGGCGCCAGGGTTTGAAGAGGCAGAAGCGATCATAACCATCGACATTCTGCGTCGCCTGCATATCGAGGTTGAGACGCTGGCCTGCGCAGAGTCCCGTGCGGTGGTGAGCTATCACAATATTCCGATGGTGGCAGACAGCACGCTGACCGAGCGCGCTGAAACGCTGTACGACGCCGTGGTACTCCCTGGCGGCCCACAGGGCAGCGTAAACCTTGCCGCCAATGCTGATGTCATCGCGTTTGTTAAACATCATGATGCGCAAAACAAGCTGATCTGCCCAATTTGCTCTGCTGCTGCCAGAGTGCTCGGCGGCAATGATCTGCTGAATGGCCGCCGCTACGTCTGTTCCGGCGAGCTGTGGCAGGAGGTTAAAAACGGTGAGTATATCGATGCTCCGGTAGTGGAAGACCGCAACCTGCTGAGCGGTAAAGGTCTGGGGCACGCCTTTGATTTCGCGTTTGCTCTGTCGGCACGTCTGTTAGGTGATGAAGCGCCTGTTCGCGATCACGCTGAGCACATTTATTACCGTTGGTAATCTGTACACCCCGATACACCCTGTATCGGGGGACAAGGATATCCGAGCTGAGGCTATGGATCATTCTGCTAACACCCTTCTAATTTGTACGACAAATACCCTCATTTTTATGTCTAAAACCGCTGAATTTATGTACGGAATTACTGTAATTCTGCGGTGTGATATTGCTCTCCTATGGAGAATCAATTTCCCGCTAAAACTACTGCCAGCACAGGTGTTCAGGGAAGTTCGGAACCTAATGCATTGTTTTATTACCTTTTAAATTAACCGGTAGTTATTTTTCCCTACATAAAAGAAAGTCAAAGCTGGAGTTAACCATGCACAAATTCACTAAAGCGTTAGCAGCCATTGGTCTGGCTGCCGTTATGTCACAATCCGCTATTGCTGAAACGATGAAACTGGGCTTTTTGGTCAAACAGCCGGAAGAACCCTGGTTCCAGACCGAATGGAAATTCGCCGATAAGGCAGGCAAAGATTTAGGGTTTGAGGTGATTAAAATTGCCGTTCCGGACGGTGAAAAAACCCTGAACGCCATCGATAGCCTGGCAGCGAGCGGGGCGAAAGGTTTCGTTATCTGTACTCCGGACCCGAAACTGGGGTCGGCGATTGTTGCCAAGGCCAAAGGCTATGACATGAAAGTCATCACCGTGGATGACCAGTTCGTCAACGCCAAAGGCGAACCAATGACCAGCGTTCCTCTGGTCATGATGGCGGCCAGTGAAATCGGCGCACGTCAGGGCCAGGAACTCTATAAAGAGATGCAAAAACGCGGGTGGGATGTGAAAACAACCGGCGTGATGGCGATCACCGCCAACGAACTGGATACCGCGCGTCGCCGTACCACCGGTTCAATGGATGCGTTGAAAGCCGCAGGCTTCCCGGAAAAACAAATTTATCAGGTCCCGACAAAATCTAACGACATCCCCGGCGCCTTTGATGCCGGTAACTCCCTGCTGGTGCAGCATCCAGAAGTCAAACACTGGCTGGTACTCGGCATGAACGATAACACCGTCCTCGGCGGCGTGCGTGCAACCGAAGGTCAGGGCTTTAAAGCGGGCGATGTGATTGGTATCGGTATCAACGGCGTGGATGCGGTTAGCGAACTGTCCAAAGCACAGGCGACCGGCTTCTATGGTTCGCTGCTGCCAAGCCCGGACGTTCACGGCTACAAAACCAGCGAACTGCTTTACAACTGGGTCACCAAAGGTGTTGAGCCGCCGAAATTCACTGCGGTTACCGATGTGGTGCTGATCACCCGCGATAACTTCAAAGAAGAGCTGGCGAAAAAAGGGTTAGGCGTGAAGTAAATCTCTGATGGTTGTGCCCTCCCGCAGTCGGGGGAGGGCCAGAAGTACACTGAACTGATTCACGGAGACGTTATGCAAGACTCTACTCCTTATCTTTCCTTCCGCGGCATTGGCAAGACGTTCCCCGGCGTCAAGGCCCTGAGTGATATCAGCTTTGACTGTCATGCCGGTCAGATCCACGCGTTGATGGGGGAGAATGGCGCGGGTAAGTCGACCCTGCTGAAAATTCTCAGCGGTAATTACGCGCCGACAACCGGTACGCTGGCCATTAAAGGCCAGGAGATGGCCTTCGCGGATACCACGGCGGCGCTCAATGCGGGTGTGGCTATCATCTACCAGGAACTGCATCTGGTACCGGAAATGACGGTGGCGGAGAATATCTATCTCGGCCAGTTACCCCATAAAAGCGGAATTGTTAACCGCTCACTCCTTAATTACGAAGCGGGTCTGCAACTGAAACACCTCGGGCTGGATATTGACCCACAGACGCCGCTCAAATATCTCTCCATCGGCCAGTGGCAGATGGTGGAAATCGCCAAGGCGCTGGCCCGTAATGCCAAGATTATCGCCTTTGATGAACCGACCAGCTCATTGTCGGCGCGCGAAATCGCAAACCTGTTTAGGGTGATTCGCGAGCTGCGCAAAGAAGGGCGCGTCATTTTATATGTCTCTCACCGTATGGAAGAGATCTTCTCCCTCAGCGATGCCATCACCGTTTTCAAAGACGGCCGCTACGTGCAGACGTTTACGGATATGCAGCAGGTCAACCATGACCAGCTGGTGCAGGCGATGGTGGGCCGCGAGCTGGGTGATATCTACGGCTGGCAAGCGCGCGATTACGGTGAGGAGCGGCTACGCCTCGATCAGGTCAAAGCCCCCGGCGTACGAACGCCCATTAGCCTGACGGTACGCAGTGGGGAAATTGTTGGTCTGTTCGGTCTGGTTGGGGCCGGGCGCAGTGAGTTAATGAAGGGATTGTTCGGCGGTACGCGCATTACTGAAGGGCAGGTCTTTATTGACGGGGCTGCGGTCAATATTCAGAAACCGGCCCATGCCATTCGCGCCGGTATGATGCTCTGCCCGGAAGACCGTAAGGCGGAGGGGATTATTCCCGTCCACTCCGTGCAGGAGAACATCAACATCAGCGCCCGGCGTAAGTTTATTCGTGCGGGATGCTTAATTAACAATGGTTGGGAGGTGCAGAACGCCGATCACCATATCCGCAGTTTGAATATCAAAACCCCCAGCGCCGATCAACTGATCATGAACCTCTCCGGTGGCAACCAGCAGAAAGCCATCCTGGGACGCTGGTTATCGGAGGAGATGAAAGTCATTTTGCTCGACGAACCTACGCGCGGGATTGACGTGGGCGCCAGGCATGAAATCTATAACGTGATTTACGCGCTGGCAGCCCGCGGGGTTGCGGTGTTATTTGCCTCCAGCGACCTGCCGGAAGTGCTTGGCGTCGCCGACCGTATCGTTGTGATGCGCGAAGGTGAAATTGCCGGTGAACTGCTTCATGGTCAGGCCGATGAACAGCGAGCGCTCAGCCTCGCGATGCCTAAAGTTAGCCAGGCTGTCGCCTGAGCAAGGAGAATATGATGTCATCTGTAACGTCTTCTGGCGCACCGAAGTCGCCATCGCCATTCAGCCTGGGGCGTATCTGGGACCAGTTCGGCATGCTGGTGGTGTTTGCCGCGCTGTTCATCGGCTGCGCCGTCTTTGTGCCAAACTTCGCCTCGTTTGTGAACATGAAAGGGCTGGGGCTGGCGATCTCCATGTCCGGGATGGTGGCTTGCGGGATGCTGTTCTGTCTGGCCTCCGGTGACTTCGACCTGTCGGTTGCATCGGTGATTGCCTGCGCTGGTGTGACGACGGCGGTAGTGATTAACCTGTCGGGTAGCCTGTGGGTCGGCGTGTTTGCCGGTCTGATGTTGGGCGTCGTCAGTGGCTTTATTAACGGCTTTGTCATTGCCCGGCTGAAAATTAACGCCCTGATCACGACCCTGGCCACGATGCAAATTGTACGCGGGCTGGCCTATATCATCTCTGACGGTAAAGCGGTAGGTATTGAAGATGAGAGCTTCTTTAGCCTCGGTTATGCCAACTGGCTGGGGCTGCCGGCACCTATCTGGCTGACGGTCGCCTGCCTGATAATCTTTGGCTTCCTGCTCAACAAAACCACCTTTGGGCGTAACACGCTGGCGATTGGCGGCAATGAGGAAGCGGCGCGTCTGGCGGGTGTACCGGTGGTGCGTACCAAGATCATTATCTTCGTTCTCTCCGGGCTGGTGTCTGCGGCGGCGGGGATTATCCTCGCTTCACGTATGACCAGCGGCCAGCCGATGACTTCAATTGGCTATGAGCTGATTGTGATTTCGGCCTGTGTGCTGGGTGGCGTGTCGCTGAAAGGGGGGATCGGCAAGATCTCTTACGTGGTCGCCGGGATCCTGATTCTGGGGACGGTGGAGAATGCGATGAACCTGCTGAACATCTCGCCATTTGCTCAGTACGTGGTGCGTGGTTTGATCTTGCTGGCGGCGGTGATTTTCGACCGCTACAAACAAAAAGCCAAACGGACTGTTTAGATAGTGTCGTCACAAGATTTTAGCCCAGAGAGCGATGCATCTGATCTGGACGGCAGCGAGAAATGAGGCCGT